>NZ_AUHR01000007.1 GCF_000423285.1 Laribacter hongkongensis DSM 14985 | reverse complement strand
CCCTGTTACCGTTCGACTTGCATGTGTAAAGCATGCCGCCAGCGTTCAATCTGAGCCAGGATCAAACTCTTTCGTTCAATCTCAGCTAAGTACTTGGCTTGCTCAAAGAAACGACAAGAAAATGTTTTTCCTTGCGTCTATTTGAAGTGCGAGCCTGTGGGTTTCCACAAGCGCTCACACTTATCGGTTGTTCGTTTGTTAAAGAGCTTTCCGGACCAGCCGGCGCTGCGTCGTGCAGCGAGGTGGCGAACTATACCCACCTCTCCACAACTCGTCAACACCCAACCCCACAAAAACCTGCACCAATCCGGCATCCAGCTGTTTCAAAACGAAATTATCGGCAAAAAACTCCGCCCACCCCGGATCAACGCGCAAATGCCGCCTGCTCTCCCGGCTCCAGCACCGTGTCCAGCGCCTGATCCAGTTGCCCCGGATAGTCACGACTGTAGTGCAATCCCCGGCTTTCATGCCTCAGCAGCGCTGACCGGACGATCAGCTCGGCCGTTTCGACCAGATTGCGCAGTTCGATCAGGTCATTGGAGACCTGAAAGTGACTGTAGTAGTCATTGATCTCGCCACGCAGCAGACGGATGCGATGCAAGGCCCGCTCCAGCCGCTTGTTGGTCCGCACAATGCCGACGTAGTCCCACATCGCCCGCCGCAGTTCGTCCCAGTTGTGCGAGATCACCACTTCCTCATCCGGATCGGCCACCTGACTGTCATCCCAGTCCGGCACTGCCAGCATGGTCTGCAAGGGTGCAGCCAGAATGTCGTTGGCAGCCGCCCGGCCGATCACCATGCATTCCAGCAACGAGTTGGATGCCAGCCGGTTGGCACCGTGCAATCCGGTGCAGGCCGACTCGCCCACCGCGTACAGATTGGTGACATCCGTACGTCCCTGAAGATCGGTCACGATGCCGCCACAGGTGTAATGCGCGGCCGGCACGACCGGAATCGGCTCCTTGCAGATGTCGATGCCCAGTTCAAGGCAAGTACTGTAGATCTTGGGGAAATGGCTCTTGATGAAGCTTTCCGGCTTGTACGAAATGTCCAGATAGACACAATCCAGCCCGTGCCGCTTCATCTCGAAGTCGATCGCCCGGGCTACCACGTCACGCGGTGCCAGCTCGGCCCGCTCGTCGTGCTGCGGCATGAAACGGGTACCGTCCGGCAGGCGCAGGATGCCGCCCTCGCCGCGTACCGCCTCGGAAATCAGGAACGACTTGGCATGCGGGTGGTACAGGCAGGTCGGATGGAACTGGATGAATTCCATGTTGGCCACCCGGCAGCCCGCCCGCCAGCCCATGGCCGTACCGTCGCCGGTGGCCGTGTCCGGGTTGGTGGTATAGAGGTAGGCCTTGCCGGCACCGCCAGCTGCCAGGATCGTATGGCGGGCCGTCACCGTATGCACCCGCCCTTTGGCGGTTTCCAGCACGTAGGCACCAAGGCAGCGCTTGTCGTCCTGCCCCAGCTTGTCACTGGTGATCAGGTCGATGGCGATGTGATGCTCCAGCACGGTGATGTTCGGATGAGCCCGGATCTTCTGCCCGAGGGTATGAATCACCGCCTCACCGGTGGCATCGGCCGCATGGATGATGCGGCGATGACTGTGTCCGCCTTCACGGGTCAGGTGAAAACCGCGGTACTGGTTTTCCTGGTCCATGTCATCCCCGCGGGTAAACGGCACACCCAGCGCAATCAGCCAGTCGATCGCCTCGCGCGAATGCTCGACGATGAACCGGGTCGACAGCTCGTTGCACAGGCCGGCCCCCGCCACCAGCGTGTCGTGGATATGCGCTTCCACGCTGTCGCCGGTATCCAGTACTGCCGCAATGCCGCCCTGCGCGTAGCAGGAGCTCGCCTCCAGCAAATCCTTTTTGGTGACCAGCGCCACCCGCTTGTGTTCCGCCAGGTGCAGCGCCAGCGTCATGCCGGCGAGCCCACTCCCCACAATCAGTACGTCAAACGTCAACATGCCAAGAATTCCTGTCGCCCCTGCGGGCCATGCCGGAAAAAGCGTACACCCCGGCACCAGCGCCAGGGTGATCCGCGAAGTTCAAGTCCTGAATCCAATCCTAATGCCGGCCGTCGCGCGGCGGCTCCAGCAAGAGCCCCAGCCGCTCCAGCACGGCCCGTAGCTCGTCCAGCGCAGCCTCCCGGTCCGGAGCCAGATCCGGCGTCACCAGCCAGGCAAACCCGGTCAGCATTTCACCGTCGCTGCGCCGGTGAAAGGTCAGCCACCAGGCCAGTGCTTCCGGCCGGTATTCCACCCGGGCGTCGATTTCGGCCAGCCCGATGTTCTTTTCCACCAGCGCGGCGGCAAACATCAGGCGCTTGGCATTGTATTCCTCTACCCCCGAGGATAGGGCCTGCCACAAGGGCTGCGGGGCAAACAGGGTGGCTTCACCATAGTCAATGGCGCTGCCCATGGCAGACTCCACCACCGGCATCAGGGCATCGAGCAGGAGTTCGTCGTTGACCTGCGCCTTCTGCAACGCGCCGCGCTCGACGGCAAACACGATCCAGTTCAGCGTCAGCCGGGGCAAAAAGCGCTGCCGGTCCTCCTCGTAGCGGCGCAGCATCGACTCCGGTTCTTCCGGCGCCACCGCCTCGCCAGCATCCAGCGCTGCGGCAACGTGCACCAGCGTCTGGCAACCGGAATCGCGCAGCCATTCATGGGTGAACAGTACCGGCGAAACCTGCAGGGCCACCTTGGGCGCCAGCCGGAACTGCTCGCGCAGCACCTGCTCCACATCAGCCAGTCCTGGCAGATACCAGTTGTCGCCGGCATGCCCCACCGTATACATGAGCGGGATTGCCCACAGCTCATAAGGCTTGAACGAGCCGTCCGGCCGCACTACATCGGGCAGCGAAATCAGTGTCCGGGCGCGCTCCAGCAACAGTTTCCGGGCTTCCGGTGCATCGCGCAGCGACAGTTGCGCCTCGGTCAGGATGCGCGGCTCGTTGCCGTTGAGGGCAGACTGCACCTCGGAAGCCAGCTTGAGTTCCTGTACCGGATTGTCGACCGCACTGCGCGCCGCCTCGGCCAGTTCACACGCCAGTTGCCCGGCCCGGTCGGCCACACCGGCCTCACGCTGCAACACCCGCAGCCGGTGCAACGGCTCAGCCTCACGCTTCTTGTAGGCTTCGTCGATTTTCCAGTAGGTGGCAATGCCCTGGTCGCAGATCTTTTTCAGCTCGCCGGCTGTCGGCTCGGCATCGGTGAAAAAGTTGAAATCCGTCAGCGTCAGCCCGTCATTGCAGGCGTAGTAGCTGACGTTTTCCGCTTCGTCGAACAGCATGGCCGAGCGGAAGCCCTCGCCACCGGAGCCGCGGAAATCAAGGTCTTGCGGCAGGATGCGGCAAATGAATGCCGGGTGCTCGGTGTGCACCATGTACTCGAATTCTTCCAGCCCGTTTTCATCGACGGCATCACCAAAGATGAAACGGTTGGGCAGGAAAGGGTCACCTGGCAGGGAAGAGCTGGCTTTGATCGGACGCATAACTCTCTCAGAAGGTCAGAACCTGATCGGCAGCCCGCGTCCAGGCAGCCAGCTGTCCCAGATTGCCGATTTCGGCACCGGCAACAAACTGCGCGTCCAGCAGGCCACGGGAGGCAAGGCAGGTCCGGCACAGCCGCACTTCCGCCCCGGCCTCGACCAGCTCGGCCAGCATGACGCCCAGATTCTGGGCCGTACCGCCGGTTTCCTGCCCGGCCAGACCGGCCACCACGGCATCCGACATCAGGAAAACCTGCAGGGCCACCGGCTCCTGCTCAGGATCGGTCAGCATCAGCGCCAGCCGCACAGCCGACAGGAAGCGCTCTTCGCCATACGGGCTGGCATTGATGATGAAAAGGAAGCGTTTCATGGGTGCCATCCTCAATAAACGGTGCAATGGCCGCGATTATACGCCGCTCGTGCCGCCCTTCCGGCCCCGGCTCTTGCAATCCGGCCGCCACGGCTTCATATCGATTCCATCCAGCCCGCCATGCGCGGTCCCTTACCTTATATGGCGTGATGCTGCCCCGGCAGCGTCTCCCGTGTTTCAGGAACATTCCATGCAGCAATTCGACGGCACCACCATCGTTTCGGTTCGCCGGGGCAATCAGGTCGCACTGGGCGGCGACGGACAGGTCACGCTCGGCAACATCGTCATCAAGGCCACGGCCCGCAAGGTGCGCCGCCTGTTCAACGACACCGTGCTGGCCGGCTTTGCCGGTGGCACGGCCGATGCCTTTACCCTGATCGAGCGCTTTGAAGCCAAGCTGCAAAAATACCAAGGCAACCTGACCATCTCGGCCATCGAGCTGGCCAAGGACTGGCGTTCGGACCGGGCGCTGCGCCGGCTGGAGGCGATGCTGATCGTCGCCGACCTCGAGCGCACGCTGGTCATTACCGGCAACGGCGACGTGCTGGAACCGGAACAGGGTATTGCCGCCATCGGCTCCGGGGGTGCCTACGCCCAGTCCGCCGCCCGGGCACTGCTTGAGAACACCGAGCTGCCGCCGGCTGACATCGTCAAGAAATCGCTGGAGATCGCCGGTGATATCTGCATTTACACCAATCACAACCATGTCATCGAAACGCTCTGACGTTTTCGATACACCGTTTTGACCGTGCCACTTTCCCGGCCACAGCCGCGGCTTGGCCCGCAAGGACTGAATTCATGTCTGCCCAGATGACTCCGCAGGAAATCGTTTCCGAACTCGACAAACACATCATCGGTCAGGCAGCGGCCAAAAAGGCCGTTGCCATCGCCCTGCGCAACCGCTGGCGGCGCCAGATGGTGGCCGAACCGCTCAAGAACGAGATCACGCCCAAGAACATCCTGATGATCGGCCCGACCGGGGTCGGCAAAACCGAAATCGCCCGCCGGCTGGCCAAGCTGGCCAATGCACCCTTCATCAAGATCGAAGCGACCAAGTTCACCGAAGTAGGCTACGTCGGACGCGATGTGGAAACCATCATCCGCGATCTGGCAGACATTGCCGTCAAACATGCACGGGAACAGGCCATTCGCGACAACCGGGTCCGCGCCGAGGATGCCGCCGAGGACCGCATCCTCGACGCCCTGCTGCCTCCTCCGCGCCAGCCGGGCTTCAGCGGTGAAAACGTCCCGGCCGCAGAGCGGCATGACGCCGATACCCGGCAGAAATTCCGCAAGATGCTGCGCGAGGGCCGGCTCGACGACAAGGAAATCGACATCGAGATTGCCGCCCAGGCTCCGCAGGTGCAGATGTTTGCGCCCAACATGCCGGGCATGAACGACCTGACCGAGCAGTTGCAGGGCCTGTTTTCCAACATGGGTGGCGGGCGCAAGAAAACGCAGAAGATGAAAATCCGCGAAGCACTCAGGGTCGTGACCGACGAGGAAGCCGCCAAGCTGGTCAACGAAGAAGAAATCAAGCTCGCCGCCATCCAGAACGTCGAGCAGAACGGCATCGTATTCCTTGACGAAATCGACAAGGTGACGGCGCGCGGCGAGGGTATGAGCGGTGCCGACGTATCGCGGGCCGGCGTGCAGCGCGACCTGCTGCCGCTGGTGGAGGGTACGGCCGTCAGTACCAAGTACGGCATGATCCATACCGATCACATCCTGTTCATCGCTTCCGGCGCCTTCCATCTGGCCAAGCCATCCGACCTGCTGCCGGAACTGCAAGGGCGCTTCCCGATCCGGGTGGAACTGGCAGCGCTGGCGGTGGATGATTTCGTGCAGATCCTCACCAATACCGATGCCTGCCTGACCCGGCAATACCAGGCCCTGTTGGCCACCGAGGGTACCCAGCTCGACTTTACCGACGACGGCATCCGCCGCATGGCCGAGATCGCTTTCCAGGTCAACGAAAAAACCGAAAACATCGGAGCCCGGCGCCTGCATACGGTGATCGAAAAACTGCTGGAAGAAGTCTCGTTCGATGCCCGTACCGGCAGCATCACCATTGATGCCGCCTATGTTGATACCAAGCTGGAGGGCATCGCCCAGCGCGAAGACCTGGCGCGTTATATCCTCTGACCGGACGACTACCCATCCCGCAGCGGGCCACCCACAAGGTGGCCCGTGTTTTTTTCATTAAATTCTTTATGTAAAACATGATTTACTTAACAACCAGGACAAGCACGCCCGATATACGCCGGGGAATCTGCTTTTTCTCCTGCTTGCCAGTCTGCTGGAATCCACCAATATCCGGCCCATCCGGACAGACGAAAAAATGCCGGCCCGCATTTCACCGTCAGACAGGAAAAACCATCGGACATCCCTCAACCAGTTACGAAACCCGGTTTGCCAAGGCAGGAACAACTTGTGCCAGCCCGTATTGCGCCGGTTTGTGCCGGCAAGAGCTCCGGCTGTGGATAACCATCAGCCGGCAGCATCGCCGGTCATGTTCGGGACTCATCCACACACGAAGCGGTATCCCGGGAGCCGGGATGGACTGCGACGGATACCGGCAGGCACAGGCACGAAAAAACATGCACAGGATATCCACAGGTGGAATGCACAGCCTGTCTGGAGCAATTGCGACCGGATGCGGCCGGCTTTGTTAAGATACAAGGCGCCAGTAGCCCGTAACCGACCGTAGCCATGCCCAAATCCGACCGCCTTTCCAGTTTCCTGCCGCTGCGTTTCAACAACGGTCAGACCATCAGCCGCTTTGCCAAGCACTGCGTCCGCTGCAATGCGCTGGTGACTGCCACCGACATGCAGGGAGTGGCCTCGACCATCCAGAACCGCATCGTGATTGCCGCCAAGGCCCGCTGCCCGCAATGCCAGGCCGAATTTGCCGTGACCTGTGTCATTACCGACGACAAGCAGGTGCACAAGGTGATGTTGCCGTACTGGATGCTGCGCTGGTGGCTGCTGCGCACGCCCATGCCACCGGTTGCTGGTGTGCCCAGCCGCTCATCCGACTGGGAATACTCTCCGGATGCTTCCACGAACCAGCCGAACGAATCGCTGATGCCGCCACCTGTGGATAACCGGGTCATGACCCCGTCCGGGGAAACGCTCGGTCAGTTTGATAGCGCACCGATTCCAGCCTGGCTGAATGTGGACGGCGAGCGGTACGATTTTGTGCGTCCGGTCGTAGGCCGTTCTGCCAGCCAGCTGGCGCATGACGAAGTGTGCTACGAACAGCGGCTGGTTTACCGGCGTTCACGCCAAGCAAACTGATCCCCGACACCGGTCGGCCTGCCCCGTACGGTCAGGCCGACCGTGTTTTCATGCTGCTCGCGCTGAGCAGAGACCGTTTTAGCCAGCCTACAAGAGACACCAGCCTCCGGAAGGAGGCATGCGCGAACAGCAGTTTCCGGCACAAGCAGTATCTTTCCGGATTGCTGGCCGGACTCCGGACAACATCAAGCATGACCCGGACAGTTCCGTTTTCGTACCACCCGGACGGGAAAGCGGACGACAGTCCTCTCATGGGCACCGTACACATCCCTTCTGTCACACCAGAAACCTCAGGCGAAATCGCCCCACAAGGTCTGCATGGCTGCCGCTGCCGCCAGTGCAGCGGTTTCCGTCCGCAACACTCGAGGCCCCAGCCGCAAGGGCTCCCACCCCGCCGCCATGGCAGCGGCTTCTTCCTGGGAACTCAGCCCGCCTTCGGGGCCGGCCAGTAACCAGGCCGCCTGCGGAGCGGGATAGTCCGCCAGCCGCCGCTCTCCTGCCGGCGAGAGGATGAAGCGCGCAGCATCAGCCCGGGGCTGGGCCAGAAAGGCCGCCAGGGTCATCAGCGGACGAATCTCCGGAATGCGGTTACGGCCGCATTGCTCGCAGGCAGCACGCACAATGTCGTTCCAGCGCTCATGCTTGCGCTCGGCCCGTTCACCGGCCAGCTTGAGCATGGCCCGTTCGGTCACCAGCGGCTGGAATACCGCAATGCCAAGCTCCACGCCTTTTTGCAGGGTGAACTCCATCCGGTCACCGGTCGAGACGCCCTGTGCCAGCGACAGCAACAAGGGGGATTCCCGCTCGACCGCCTGGAATGCCTCGACATGCACCCGCGCCGAGCGACGTCCCAGTTCGACAAGACGGGCTCTCCACTCCCCTCCTTTGCCATCAAACAGGATCAGGGGATCATCTGTGCGCAAACGCAGGACTTGCAGGTGACGCACGACATCATCAGGCAGGCTGAGTTCGCCAGTGGCCAGTGGCAGGGAATCAACAAGAAAACGGGGCATGAGGCATCTCGACAGCACGGACCTTGCCATGCCATGTGCTTTTGACATGGCGGCGGCAAAATCGGTATTTTGCCAGTCATCGCCATCCCGTGTGCACCCGCGGGCCAACGGCAGAGGAGAAACAACAATCATGCAGGTGGTGGATCAGGTCATCCGGCTCGTGCGGCAGATTGCCCAGACCGAGGTCATGCCGCGCTTTTTGCGCGTCGGGGTTTCCCGCAAGCAGGATGGCACACCGTTTACCGAAGCCGATCTCGCCAGCCAGGCGGCACTGAGCCTGTCCTTGCCGGCCATCCTGCCCTGTCCGGTACTCGGCGAGGAAATGACCCCGGTAGAGCAACAGGCCTTGTGGGATCAGGCCTGGCATGACGGCATCTGGGTGGTGGACCCTATCGACGGCACCACCAACTTTGTCCATGGACTGCCGTACTTTGCCATCTCGGTCGCCTGGATGCGCGAGGGGCGCACCGAGCTGGGAGTGATCTACAACCCGGTGGCAGATGAAATGTTCTATGCCCAGCGCGGACATGGTGCATACCTGAACGGAGTGGCACTGCCGCTGACCGGCTCGCCAGCAACGCTGACCGAAACCATCGCCGCAGTCGACATCAAGTACCTGCGCAGTGGCCGGCTGTCCAGCCGCCTGTTGTCGACTTCTCCCTTTGGCAGCCTGCGCAACCTCGGCTCATCCACCCTCGACTGGTGCCATGTCGCAGCCGGTCGCTACGACCTTTACCTGCATGGCGGACAGCGGCTGTGGGACTACGCAGCTGGAGCGCTGATCCTGGAAGAGGCCGGCGGCTGTTGCTGCTGCATCGAGCAGGATGATTTCTGGCAAGGCGGCCTGTGGCAGCGCACGGTGATTGCCACGCTGGCACCACGCCATTTTCCGGTCTGGCGCAGCTGGATCCGCACCAACATGTAACGGTACGCCCATGCGTTCCACGTGAAACAAAAACGGCCACCCCGGAAAACGGGATGGCCGTTGTGACGACTGCCTGACCGGTTATTGCAGTTCGGCCACGATGTCCTGGCTGAACGACTTTTCGCAGTAGTGGCACTTCATGCGCACACTGCCATCCTTGGCACGACGCACGCTGAAGCGGGAACGGACCGGTTCGTTGTGCGAGATGCAGTTCGAGTTGGGGCAGGAAAACACGCCCTCGATCTGGTTGGGCAGCTCCAGCTTGTGTTTTTCCACCACCTCGAAATTGCGGATCACATTGACCGTGGCATTCGGGGCAAACAGCGCCAGCTGGTTGGCCTGCTCGGCCGTCAGCAGGATGTTTTCGACCTTGATCAGGTCTTTCTTGCCCAGACGGCGGCTCGGCAGGTTCAGGCCCACGTACAGCCGCTCGCCCGACTCCATCAGGCCGAACATGCGCAGCACCTTGGTCCCGACACTGGCCGGAATGTGGTCGATGGCCGTGCCGTCCTTCAGCGCTTCCACCTTCAGCGTGTAATCGATCTTTTCCTTGTTGTCCATTGCGTCATCTCCTGCCAGTTCAGATCGTTTCATTCAGCACCAGCGCCAGCAGCGCTTCGCGGGCGTATACACCGTTTTCAGCCTGCTGGAAGTAGTAGGCATACGGCGTGTGGTCCACTTCGATGGCAATTTCATCGACGCGTGGCAGCGGGTGCAGGATGCGCAGGTTGTCCTGTGCGCCCTTGAGCGTGTCGACGTTCAGCACGAACTTCGACTTCATGTGCTTGAACTCGGTTTCGTCAAAGCGTTCTTTCTGCACACGGGTCATGTAGAGGATGTCGAGTTCACCGACCACTTCCTCGATGCTGGTGTGCAGGCTGTATTCGATACCCTTGTCGTCCAGTTCTTCGCAGATGTATTCCGGCATGGCCAGCGCTTCCGGAGCGATGAAGTAGAAGCGGCAGCCGAACAGGCTCAGGGCCTGTGCCAGCGAATGCACGGTACGGCCGTACTTGAGGTCGCCGACAAACGCCACCTTCAGGCCGTCCAGCCGGCCCTGGGTCTCGTAAATGGAGAACAGGTCGAGCAGGGTCTGGGTCGGGTGCTGGTTGGAACCGTCACCACCGTTGATCACCGGCTTGCCGTTGCTGAACATCGATGCCAGACGGGCAGCCCCTTCCTGCGGGTGACGCATCACGTAGGCGTCAACATAGCTGGTAATGATCTGCACCGAGTCCGCCAGGGTTTCACCCTTCTTGGCCAGCGACGTGTTGCCACCGTCAGAAAAGCCGATCACCGTGCCGCCCAGCCGTTGCACGGCGGTTTCGAACGACAGGCGGGTGCGGGTGGATGCTTCGAAGAAGCAGCTGGCGACCACCTTGTTCTTGAGCAGTTCATGCCGGGGCGTACGCTTGAGGTCCCCAGCCACTTTCACCACCATTTCCAGCTCTTCCCGATTCAGATCGGATATCGAAATGATGTGCCGTTGATACAGTGAGTTTTTCATTACCATCCTCCTTACAGCCAAAACACACGGGTCAGCGAAATCAGCAGGCGAAAAAAAAGCCCCACGGGAATGGGGCATCGATTCGTTACTGAATCCTGATATTTCGAAAAAGAAAAAACAGACGAGTCGCGGTGCGTAAAGCATCGTTATTTCTGGTCAAAACAGTCTCGTTGAGAACCATTCTCGTCCATTTCGAAAAAAATCGCGCAATTATACGTATCTGTCCTCCTGACACAAGTAGCAGGGTGAGGTACCCACGGCTTGACGGTCGCTTTTATGAATGAATACGACGCAACCATCCGTTTTTCAGCAGCAGCCAGCCGGAGAATCCGGCATCAAGCATGGGATGGGCGTAGATGCAGTGCTGTGGAATAATCGCCACCAGCCCTTTTTCCCGATCAGCATGACCGGGAAAGCCCTCATTCTTTGCCTAGCCGGAGCCGAACATGGATTTCGAAAACGCCCGTTTCAACATGATCGAACAGCAGATCCGCCCCTGGGATGTCCTGGACCCCCGTGTGCTGGACTGCCTGTTTGCAGCCAAGCGCGAAGAGTTCGTTCCCGCTGACAGCCGCCTGCTGGCCTTTGCCGACCTGGAGCTGCCGCTGCCCACCGGCGGACACATGCTGGCTCCACGGGTAGAAGCCCGGCTGTTGCAGGCGCTGGATGTCCAGCCGGACGATGCCGCCCTTGAAATCGGTACCGGCAGCGGCTATCTGACCGCCCTGCTGGCCAACATGGCCCGTCATGTGTATTCGGTCGACCTGTCGGCACAGGCCAGCGAAATCGCCGCCGCCAGCCTGGCCCGTAACGGTGTCCGGAATGTCACGTTGTCGGTCGGCAACGGCATTGACGGCGACAGCAAGCACGCACCTTTCAACGTCATCGTACTGGGCGGATCGGTGCCGGAAATGCCGGAACAGCTGAAAACCCAGCTGGCCCCCGGTGGACGGCTGGTCGCTGTCGTCGGCGAAGCACCGGCCATGCAAGCAGTCCTGGTCACCCGGGGCGAAGGCGACAACTTCCGCGAAGAAGTGTTGTTTGAAACCGTGGTGGAACCGCTGGCACAGGTCAAGGTACCCAGCCGTTTCGTGTTTTGATGCGTACTGTCAGCATACGTGAACTGGCCGACTG
Organism: Laribacter hongkongensis DSM 14985; assembly: GCF_000423285.1. Taxonomy (NCBI): domain Bacteria; kingdom Pseudomonadati; phylum Pseudomonadota; class Betaproteobacteria; order Neisseriales; family Aquaspirillaceae; genus Laribacter; species Laribacter hongkongensis. The sequence continues at coordinate 212,022 of NZ_AUHR01000007.1, read as the reverse complement.
GCTGGCAGATGCCGGCCGGCCGGCACCCTGCCTGGTGGATATCCGCGAGCCCTGGGAGACCGCCTTGGCCTGTCTGCCGGGCTGTGTGACCTTGCCGATGGCCGAGTTGCCAATCCGGCAGGCCGAGCTGCCTGATGACCAGCCGATTGTTGTGATCTGCCATCACGGTGTGCGCAGTCATTACGCGGCCCTGTGGCTCGAAGAAGCCGGATTCGGCGATGTTGCAAGCCTTCAGGGCGGACTGGATGCCTGGTCGGCCGAAATCGATCCTGACCTGCCCCGTTATTGAACATTCAGGTTATCCACACCAGCAAAGCCTTCCCGTCGGGAAGGCTTTTTGTTTTTCCCTAGACGAAGCAGGGACTTGCCCGGACAATGCGGACTTATCCACAAACAATCCCCTGCCGAAACATGTCGCTTTCCTGCCTGGCCCCGACCCTGAATCTCGTACATCCAGACTGGCAACCCCACTTGTCCACAGCCTTGCTGGCACATCTGGACCACCGGCTTTCTGCCAGGCTGGAAAGCGGCGAAACAGTCTATCCCCCCAACCCGGACATCCTGCGTGCGCTGTACGACACCGGACCGGCTGACGTGAAAGTCGTCATCCTTGGGCAGGATCCTTACCACGGAGCCGGAGAAGCCTGCGGGCTGGCCTTTGCCGTACGGCGCGGTATCCGCATCCCGCCGTCCCTGCGCAACATCTACCGGGAACTCGAGGATTCACTGGACATTTCGCTACCTGCGCATGGTGACCTGTCTGCCTGGTCACGTCAGGGCGTATTGCTCCTGAATACCGTCCTGACAGTAGCGGCAGACCAGGCAGCCAGTCATCGTTCACTGGGATGGCAGAACCTGACCGACCAGTTGGTCCAGGCCGTATCGTCGGCTCCCGGTGCACGGGTTTTCCTGCTGTGGGGCAAGGATGCTCATGCCAAGCGACATCTGGTTGATGACCGGCGGCATCTGGTGTTGTGCGCTCCCCATCCTTCTCCCTTGTCTGCCTGGCGCGGTTTTCTGGGCTGTGGACATTTCCGGCAAGCCAATGACTGGTTGGCTGAACAAGGACGATTGCCGGTGAACTGGGATCTGGAAGAGTAAGCGGCAAATTTGTAGTATACAAATATATCTTTGTTTTATAACGGTTTTTATATTCTTTTTTTGAGCTCCTGTTTTGTTGAGCGTTTGTCTGACTATGTGATTGCTCTGTTCTTGTTCTTATAGTTAAAAATTAAAGAAATGGATGATTAAACAGTTTTCTGTGGATAACATCGGATTTCCTTTTGTAAACAGGGAGTCAGTTCGCTGGTAACACTGGGTGTCCATCACGGTTTGTCCGTATACAGCTTGTGGATAAATATCAGGCTTGCCGGTTTTGCACGGTTATCCACAGTGTTCGTTCTGGAAGACTGTTCTGTCCAGTGGAAAACTGGATTTTGGCATTTGTGCTCATCTGAATTTCTTTTCTGTTTATAAGTAATATGAAGATATGGATATAGAATTGAAAATCTGTTGATAACTCACTATTGATTAATAAAAACAGTATATTGCATTGATGTTATCCTGTGTGTGTGGATAACTTTCATGCAACAGCAAGTTGTGGATAAATCTGCAAGTGTCTCCGGATGACACTTTATTCACAGGGCGTTCCTGTGCAGTTGTCCGGATTGTCCACAAGCCGAATACGGATGGCCCCGATACAATGCGGACCATGAGCCGACTTTTGCTGATCCGTACCTCGTCCATGGGTGATCTGGTACACACCCTGCCTGCCGTGACTGATCTGTCACGTCGTTTTCCTGCGCTGGCCATCGACTGGCTGGCCGAGGAAAGCTTTGTGGATATCGCTGCCTTGCATCCGGCTGTGGATAACGTGATTCCGCTGGCGTGGCGCCGCTGGCGCCGCCAGTTGTGGTCTCCGGCAACCTGGCGCGGACTGGGAGCATTGCGCCACACGTTGCGGCAGACGCATTACGATCTGGTGCTGGACAGTCAGGGCCTGTTGAAAAGCGTGCTGTTTGCCCGCTGGGTACCGGATACACCGTTGGCCGGCTATGACCGCAGCAGCATCCGCGAGCCGCTGGCCAGCCTGTTTTACGACAAGACCTATTCCGTCAGCCGGTCCCTGTCGGCGGTGACCCGCAACCGCCTGCTGTTCGGCCAGGCATTTGGTTACCAGCCTGACCTGGACCAGTGCGATTTCGGTGTGCCGGCACCGGCGCCGGGGGATTTGCCCACAGGCCAGGCGGTCTTGCTGACCGCGACTTCGCGCGACAGCAAGCTGTGGCCGGAAACACACTGGATGGTGCTGGCCGACCGGCTTCATGCAGAGCGTGGCTGGCCGGTCATGCTGCCGTGGGGCAATCCGGCCGAACGGGCCCGGGCCGAGCGGATTGCTGCCGGCCGCCCGTTTGCCCGGGTAGCACCCCGCCTGACGCTGAAGCAGGCCGCAGCCTTGTTGGGCAATGCCGTGGCGGTCGTCGGCGTCGATACCGGGCTGACCCATCTGGCCAATGCGCTGCCGGTACCGCTGGTGGCCATCTATACCGATACCGATCCGCAACTGACCGGCGTGATTCCCACGCCCCGGGCGCGCAATCTCGGCGGCATCGGCCAGTGTCCGGACGTGGATGCCGTCTGGCAGGCCTTGCAGGAGTGCATGGCATGACGCTGGCGCGGCGCGCCTACGGCTGGCTGGTACGTGCGTTGTTGCCGCTGGCACGGGTTTACCTGCGCCGGCGCGGACGGCGGCAGCCTGCGTATCTGGAACACTGGGACGAGCGCTTTGCCACAGCGCCGCTGGCCGTGCCACCGGACGCCATCTGGCTGCATGCCGTTTCGGTGGGCGAAACCCGTGCTGCGGCGCCGCTGGTCGCCGCCCTGCGGGCCCGGTTTCCGCAGTTGCCGCTGGTGATCACCCAGATGACGCCGACCGGGCGCGAGACGGCCCGGCAGCTGTTTCCGGATGCCTGCGTGCGCTACCTGCCCTATGACAGCGAAGGCAATGCCCGCCGGTTTGTCGAGCAGCTGCGCCCGCGCTTTGGCGTGCTGATGGAAACCGAACTGTGGCCCAACCTGATCCGGGCCTGCCACGAGGCCGGCGTACCGCTGTTTCTGGCCAATGCCCGGCTGTCCGGGCGTTCAGCGCGCGGTTATGCCCGGATCCGGCCCCTGATTGCTCCGGCGCTGGCGGAGCTTGCCGGAATAGCCGCCCAGACTGAAGACGATGCCCGGCGCCTGACGGCTCTCGGGGCCCGTCAGGTCGCCGTGCTGGGCAATACCAAGTTTGATGTCAGCCCGCCGGCCGACAGCGTGACGCTGGCACAGCAGTTCCGGAGCTGGCTGGGCGACGGGCCGGTGACGGTGCTGGCCAGTACCCGCGAAGGCGAGGAAGCCCTGCTGCTGGATGCCCTGCCGGCGGATTTTCCTGCCCGCATCGTACTGGTGCCCCGGCATCCGCAGCGTTTTGACGAAGTGGCGGCCCTGCTGGAGCAGCGTGGCATCCCTTATGCCCGTCGCAGCCAGGCAACGGCCGTGGCGGCGGAGGTACGGGTCTGGCTCGGCGATTCGATGGGCGAGCTGTTTGCTTATTACCGGCTGGCGACGCTGGCATTCGTTGGCGGCAGCCTGTTGCCGCTGGGCGGGCAGAATCCGATTGAGCCGGCCAGCGTCGGCTGTCCGGTGCTGATGGGACCATCGGATTTCAATTTTTCCGCCATCGTGCAGGCGGCACGCGAGCAAGGTGCCTTGCTGACCGTCAGCGATGCGGCAGACTGCTGGCAGCAGGCGGCCTTGCTGCTGCATGACGAAACCCGTCTCCGGTGCATGGGACAGGCCGGGCAGGCGTTTGCTGCCGGGTTTGGCGGCGCCAGCGAACGGATTGCCGACTGGCTGGTGGCGGCGTTGCCCTGAATCCGGGGCGGGTCAGCGCGTCATCTGCTGCCGGCCGGCTGGTGCAGTCTGGATCCGGATCGGTCTGCAAAACGGGGCGGCGCATAGTCCGGTCAGTCTGGCATGGGTCTGGACCGGATTCCGTGTGCAGGCGGTCATCGTGTGTAACGGATGCTGTCCAGAGAAAACCTGCACGGCGGAGGGTCGGGTGGTCCGGTGTGCTGGCGAGCGCGGGCAAGGCTTGCCGGTGGTGATGGCATGGTTGCGATCCTGGCTTTTTGCATGGCAGGTCTGCTCCGCTGGCACAGGGTGATTCCGGCTCCCGAATCCCGCTTGACCGTGGTTTTTACATGGCGAAGATGCCGTGTGATGTACGCAGTTCGCCGACGATTCATGGTGAATGGTGTCAGCAGGGTTGCGTGTGCGGGGACGGAGTGTGCTTCTGTCTGTGGAACAAGGTGGCCGGCAAGGATGCTGAAACGGCCGGAAAACCGTGTTGCGGTGAGCGAATCCAGCATGCTGCGTAATGACGGTCTGGCCGGTCTGCGATGTGCAGACGACATGCCCGGCATGATTTTTCAACCGGCAAACAGGCTCGGGCCGGACAGGCTTGCAGCCTTGGTCGGCCCAGGACTGACGGCAACGCAGGTTGGCGATGTTGGCGGCTCTTGGAGCAGCCAACAAAACCGCAGGTGAGGACTGGCAAGTTCCTGATCAGGCATGCCCGGTCCATAGAGAAAGCAGGTTCTGTTAGCGACTCTTAATCTGCCGGTGCGGATTCGCCTTCCGGCGGCGCCGGCAGGCGCCACGGCGTACAGGCGCCCATGCCGGGCCGGTAGGCGGCTGCGAGGGCGTAGCGGGCGTAGTGGCCGGCCTGGTACACCGCCTCTTCCAGTGGCGTGCCGTGGGCGATCTGGGCCGTCAGTGCTGCGGCCAGCAGGTCGTCGCTGCCGCGGATGCGCTCGGGCGGACGCGGCCAGCTGTCACGGCGGACCAGTTTGCCGGCGTGATACAGGTGATGGATCACTTCGCGGGTGGCGGCCTGTTCGCCGGTGATCAGCAGGTCTTCTGCACCGAGTGATGCCAGCTGGCTGCTCCAGCGGGTCAGGCGGGCTTCGAGGTCCAGTGGAGCACTTTCCTCCTCCTGTACCAGATGGCGGGCCACGAAGGGCGACACGATGAGGAGGTCGCTGCGCGGCAGCAGCAGGTCGGTCAGCGCACCCAGCAGGTCGTCTTCGTGCTCTTCTTCCTCCGCCAGCAGCACGGGCGCCAGTACCAGAGGCAGGTCCGGGTAGTCGGACAGGATTTCGGCCAGTACGCTGACGGTTTCGGCACGCGCCAGTCCGGCGATGCTCATGGCGGCGACCGGCATGTCTTCCAGGATGGCGCGGATGCGGGCGTCCACCTGTTCGGCATCGGCTGCTTCGGCTTCGAATACCTGTTCCGAGTCGGCCTCCAGATACGCCGTAGCCACGCCGGTGACATGGCAGCCGTGTACCGCCAGGGTCTGGGTGTCAGCCAGCAGGCCGGTCATGCCGGCTGGATCCAGCGCGTTGAGGGCGAGAACGACGGGAATGGCGGCTTCGGTCACGGTGAGCAGGGTGGGAAAGGATGATGTTCCGATTCTACCCCGTCGGCCGGGTTTGCCTGCAAAACCTGTGCGGATGGTCGGTGCCATCCTGATGCCAGATCAATAGGCGTGCATGAGCAGGTGGCCGGCAGCGGCCGCATTCAGGCATCATCGGTCACCTTGTCTGTCTCGTTTTCCGGATGGCCGTTTCACGTGAAACGGTATCCCGGGTTCAACCGGATTCCTGATTGCATGAGTTATCTCGTCGTCAAATCATTGCATCTCTTTTTTGTGGTGGCCTGGTTTGCCGGGCTGTTCTATCTGCCGCGGCTTTACGTCAACCTTGCCATGAGCGAAACCCCGGCCGAGCGCGAGCGCCTGCTGCTGATGTCCGGCAAGCTGTACTGTTTCATGACACCGCTGGCCGGGCTGGCGCTGCTGCTGGGGCTGTGGCTGTGGTTCGGCTTCGGTATTTCCGGTGGCTGGCTGCATGCCAAGCTGCTGCTGGTGGCCGGGCTGGTGGGATACCACTTCTGGTGCCGGAAGCTGCTGGCCGACTTTGCTGCCGGGCGCAACCGGCGCTCGCACCGCTGGTTCCGGGTATTCAACGAGGCACCGGTACTGGTCTTGCTGGCGGTGATCCTGCTGGTGATCGTCAAACCGTTCTGATCCCGTGCAGCCGGTGCCGGTATGACCGGCCATCCGGCCGGGACCCGCAGAACGCAACAGGATGTGTCCGGCCGGCAGGTCCGGCCGCGGTTTTTGAAGGAGTGTGAAGATGGATCGCAATCAACAGCTGTTTGAACGTGCCAAGCACGTGATTCCCGGAGGCGTGAACTCGCCGGTGCGCGCGTTCGGCTCGGTCGGTGGTTCGCCGCGCTTTATCAAGCGGGCGCAAGGCGCCTACATGTGGGATGCCGACGACCGCCGGCTGATCGACTACATCGGCTCGTGGGGTCCGATGATTCTCGGTCATGCCCATCCGGCCGTGGTCGAGGCCGTGCAGCAGGCGGCCGTGCATGGCCTGTCGTTCGGTACGCCGACCGAAGCGGAAATCGGGATTGCCGAAGAAATCTGCAAGCTGATGCCGTCGATCGAGCGGGTGCGCCTGGTGTCGTCCGGCACCGAAGCCACCATGAGCGCCATCCGGCTGGCGCGCGGCTTTACCGGTCGCGATGCCATCATCAAGTTTGAAGGCTGCTACCACGGCCATTCCGACAGCCTGCTGGTCAAGGCCGGCTCCGGTCTGCTGACGTTCGGCAACCCGAGCTCGGCCGGCGTGCCGGAAGACTTCACCCGCCATACGCTGGTGCTGGAGTACAACAACGTCGAGCAGCTGGAGCGCACGTTTGCCGAAATCGGCGAGCGCATCGCCTGCGTCATTCTGGAGCCGGTAGCCGGCAACATGAACCTGATCCGTCCGTCGGCCGCCTTCGTGCAGGCCCTGCGCACCCTGACGCAGCAGCACGGCAGCGTGCTGATCTACGACGAAGTGATGACCGGTTTCCGCGTGGCACTGGGCGGTGCGCAGTCGCTGCACGGCATCCAGCCGGACCTGACCACGCTGGGCAAGGTGGTCGGCGGCGGCATGCCGATCGGCGCCTTTGGCGGCCGGGCCGACATCATGAACTGCATTGCCCCGCTGGGCAGCGTCTACCAGGCCGGTACCCTGTCGGGCAATCCGGTGGCGGTGGCAGCCGGTCTGGCCACGCTGCGGCTGATCCAGCAGCCGGGCTTTTACGATGCGCTGGCGGCCCGGACCGCCCGGCTCGTCGACGGCATGGTGGCTGCGGCCAGGGAGGCCGGTATCCCGTTCTCCGGCGACTGCGTGGGCGGCATGTTCGGCCTTTATTTTGCCGCTGACGTACCGACCTCCTATGCCGAAGTCACTGCCTCCGACCGGGCGCGCTTCAATGCCTTCTTCCACGCCATGCTGGAAGCCGGCGTCTATCTGGCACCGAGTGCCTACGAGGCCGGTTTCGTGTCGGCTGCGCATACCGACGCCGACATCGATGCCACGGTCGATGCTGCCCGTCAGGCCTTTGCCCGCATCTGAGCCCAGCAGGCGCAAGCAAAACGGCACCGGAATCCCGGTGCCGTTTTTTATGGCTGGCCATCTGCTGTCAGAGCGGTTTTTCCATCATCAGGTACGCCTGGCCGCCCAGGCTCGACAGGTCAAAGCCGGCGCTGTCGTACAACGCGCGCGCCACATGGTTGTCCGGCCGGACTTCCAGTGTCACCTTGCAGGCGCCGCGCCGGCGGGCTTCGGCGGCCACGCCGTCCAGCAGCAACCGGCCGATGCCGCGGCCGCGGGCGGCCGGCAGGATGGCCAGATCGTGCAGGTTGACGGTCGGCTGTGCCTTGAAGGTCGACAGGCCCAGTACGCAGACCGCCACGCCCACGGGCTGGCCGTCTGCCTCGGCCAGCAGGGCAAAGGCGGTCGGATGACGGGCCAGCTGTCCGGGCAGCGCCTGGCGGACTTCGGCGGTGAGGCCGGTGCCACCGCCCATCGGGTCCCGGGCATAGGCGTCGATCAGGCCGGCCACCGTCCGGCCGTCGGCCGGCTGTTGCAGGTCGGCCAGGCGCACGGTCACGCCGTCAGTCAAGCAGGTCGATTTCATTGGCGATCAGCTGTTCGAAGGTTTCGCGGGCGCGTACCAGCCGGACGTGCCGGCCGTTGACCAGCACTTCGGCGGCGCGTGGCCGGGTGTTGTAGTTGGAGCTCATGGTCGAGCCGTAGGCGCCGGACGACATGACGGCGATCAGGTCGCCCTCGCGCAGCGCCAGCGCGCGGTCCTTGCCGAGGAAGTCGCTCGATTCGCAGATCGGGCCGACCACGTCGTAGAGGGCGGGCAGCAGTTCGGCATCATGCTGGGTGACCGGGCGGATATCGTGGAATGCCTGGTAGTAGGACGGGCGCATCAGGTCGTTCATGGCGGCGTCGACCACGGCGAAATGCTTGCCGTCGCCTTCCTTGAGGTATTCGACGCGGGTCAGCAGCACGCCGGCGTTGCCGACCAGCGAGCGGCCCGGTTCCATCAGCAGGGCCAGATCGCGTCCGGCAAGGCGCTCGCGGATGGCATCGGCGTATTGCTGCAGGTCCGGCGGTGTTTCGTCGGCGTAGCGGATGCCCAGTCCGCCGCCGATGTCGACGTGGCGCAGGCGGATGCCGTCTTCACTCAGTTGATCGACCAGCACCAGCAGGCGGTCGAGGGCGTCGATCAACGGAGTGGAGTCGGTCAGCTGGCTGCCGATGTGGCAGTCGATGCCGATCACGTCGAGATTCGGCAGCTCGGCCGCGCGGCGGTAGCTCTGGCGGGCGATGTCGTAGGCAATGCCGAACTTGTTGTTCTTGAGGCCGGTGGAGATGTAGGGGTGGGTCCGGGCATCGACGTTGGGGTTGATGCGCAGGCTGACCGGCGCCCGCTTGCCCAGTTCGCGGGCAACAGTGTCAAGCCGCTCAAGTTCGTTGACTGATTCGACATTGAAGCAGTGGATGCCGATTTCCAGTGCCCGGCGCATTTCGGCGGCACTTTTGCCGACTCCGGAAAAGACGATCTTGCCGGCTTCGCCGCCGGCTGCCAGCACGCGTTCGATCTCGCCGATCGACACGGTGTCAAAGCCGGCGCCCAGACTGGCGAAATGGCGGATCACGCTCAGGTTGGAGTTGGCCTTGAGGGCGTAGCACACGAGGTGCGGCATGCCGGCAAAGGCGTTGCTGTAGGCCGAGTAGGCCTGGGTCAGCGCCGACTCGGCGTACACGTAGCAAGGGGTGCCGTATTGCTCGGCAATGCGGGCAAGCGGGATGTCTTCGACGCAGAGTTCGCGGTTCTGGTAGTGGAAAGCGTTCACGGGGCAGTCCTGTTGTCGGGCGTGGCAGCCGGCCGGGCCGGTGCCTGGGGAGCGGGATGGGTGGTCTTGGCAGCCGGAGCCGGTGTCTGGGGCAGGTAGAGGTCACCCTTGAACCCGCAGCCGGCGACGAGGGCGGTCAGGAACAGGGCAAGCAAGCGACGGGACATGGGTTCATTCCAGCCTTGTGGCAAAATCGGGATGTTACCTGACAACCTATCCATGCGCGCAGCATCGCCCGCCGGTGTTGTGCCGGTGCCCATCTCCATGAATGACCGTGATTTTCTGCTGGCCAGCCAGACCGTGCTGGACACCGTGCGCGATGCCTTTGACGACAGCGGACTGGGCGATGCCCTGCTGACGGGCAACGTGCTGACACTTGAATTCGACGATGGCAGCCAGATCATCGTCAACCGCCACGAAGCCAGCCAGGAAGTCTGGGTGGCGGCCCGGGCCGGCGGATTCCATTTCCGCCAGCAGGACGGTGTCTGGCGTGATACCCGCGACCAGGCCGAGCTGATGGAGCGGCTGGCCGGGCTGATCAGCGGTCAGGCCGGCGAGCGGTTTTCGTTTTGATCGACATCCCGGCTGACTGGGGACTGGCCGGGCTGACGCTGTCGGCCTTCCTGTCGGCCACCTTGCTGCCCGGCGGTTCGGAACTGGTGTTGCTGGGCCTGCTGGCGCTGCATCCGGACGAAGCCTGGCCGGCAGTGTGGCTGGCGACGCTCGGCAATACGCTGGGCGGTCTCACCAGTGTCTGGCTGGGACGCCGGCTGCCGCGCAAGGAGCTGTCGTCGCGCGCGCTGGTGTGGCTGGAACGCTGGGGCTGCTGGGCCCTGCTGTTGTCGTGGGTGCCGTTGATCGGCGATGCGCTCTGTGTGGCCGCCGGCTGGCTCAGACTGCCATGGTGGCCGGTGGTGCCGGCCTTGCTGGTGGGCAAGTGGCTGCGCTACGTCGTGATTGCCCTGCCCTTTTTCTGAGGGCAGGCCGAGTTTTTGCTGAAAGATTTCGCATGTCCCGTCATATTCCGAAAAAACGCTTCGGGCAGAACTTCCTGCAGGATGCGTTCATCATTCATTCCATCGTGGCCGCCGTCGATGCGCGGCCGGGCGACGTGGTGGTCGAGATCGGTCCCGGTCTGGGCGCCCTGACCCGCCCCCTGTTGCGGGCGCTGCCACAGTTGCATGTGGTGGAAATCGACCGTGACATCATTGCCAGGCTGGCCGCCGAGTTTCCGCCCGAGCGGCTGGTCATCCACGAGGGCGATGCGCTGGCGTTTGATTTTGGCGCACTGGCACACGAGCAGCCGCTGAAGCTGGTCGGCAACCTGCCCTATAACATTTCCACCCCCCTGTTGTTCCATCTGGCCACCTATGCTGACCGGGTGACCGACATGCATTTCATGCTGCAAAAGGAAGTGGTGGACCGCATGGTGGCTGATCCGGGCTGTGCCGATTACGGCCGGCTGACGGTGATGCTGCAATACCGGTTTGCCATGGAGCGGCTGATCGACGTACCGCCGGAATCGTTTGATCCGCCGCCCAAGGTGGATTCAGCCGTGGTGCGCATGATTCCGCACGCGGAGCTGCCCTGGCCGGCTGATGACGAGGAGAACCTGTCGGCGCTGGTGGCGCAGGCTTTTGCCCAGCGGCGCAAGACGCTGCGCAACAATCTGCGCGGCTGGCTGGATGATGACGATTTTGCTGCACTCGGCATTGATCCTCAGCGTCGCCCCGAAACCCTGACGCTGAGGGAGTTTGTGCTGCTTTCTAATCGGCATGGCGAAAAGGGCAGGCAATGACGCGGTTCTGGTAGTTGATTATCCTGTTTTAACGCTAGAGACATATTGCATTGGGAAGAACGGGGTCTTACACTCGGCCGAAAACTCTAAATACTCGAGGGGCATGAATGTCTGCCCCGCTACAAGGGAACTGCCGTGATTCGCTTTGTCGACGTCAACAAGTGGTACAACAAGGACTTTCACGTCCTGCGCGATATCAACCTGACGGTGTCGCAAGGCGAAGTGGTGGTGGTGTGCGGTCCGTCGGGCTCCGGCAAATCCACCCTGATCCGCTGCGTCAACCAGCTCGAACCGATCACCTCGGGCGAACTGTGGGTAGACGGCCACAATGTCGTTGATCCCAAAACCAACCTCAATGCCCTGCGCGCCGAGGTGGGGTTTGTTTTCCAGCACTTCAACCTGTATCCGCACCTGTCGGTGCTCGACAACATCACGCTGGCGCCGATGCAGGTACGCAAGATGAGCCGTGCCGATGCCTGCCGGCGTGCCCAGGAACTCCTGGAGCGCGTGGGGCTGGCGCACAAGCGCGATGCGTTTCCGAGCCAGCTCTCCGGTGGTCAGCAGCAGCGTGTGGCGATTGCCCGCGGGCTGGCGATGCAGCCCAAGGTGATGCTGTTTGACGAGCCGACCTCCGCGCTCGATCCGGAAATGATCGGCGAAGTCCTCAAGGTGATGAAGGATCTGGCCGAATCCGGCATGACCATGATGGTGGTCACGCACGAGATGGGATTTGCCCGCGAAGTGGCTGACCGTGTCATCTTCATCGACCAGGGTTCCATCCTCGAGGAGGCCGTGCCGGAAGAATTCTTCCGCAATCCGCAGCACGAGCGCGCGCAACAGTTCCTCAAGCAAGTATTGGCGCCCATGCACTGAACAAGACGCCGATATCCGGTTTTGGCCGTGGGCAGCACGCCCGCAGCCTGTGCGTACGGCATCGGGAGGGTCCCGATTGCCGGGTCTGTCCATGGGCAGGCGTTGAATTGACCCGACCAGAAAACAGTGGAGATTCCTATCATGCGTTTTGCATCCCGTTTGCTTGTCAGTGCCCTGGCAGCATCTGTTGTCGCAACTCCGGCCCTCGCTGCCGAACTGACCGGCACCCTGAAAAAAGTGCAGGAAAAGGGTGAGTTCGTCATCGGCCACCGTGAATCGTCGATTCCGTTCTCGTATCTGGATGCCAACCAGAAGCCGGTTGGCTACATGATGGACATCTGCAACCGCATCGCCGCCGAGGTCAAGAAAGAAGCCGGTGCCAAAGGTGCCGTGACCCGTCTGGTGCCGGTGACCTCGCAGACCCGCATTCCGCTGATGACCAACGGCACGGTCGACATCGAGTGCGGTTCGACCACCAACTCGCTGGAACGCCAGAAGCAGGTGGCCTTCAGTGTCACTCCGTACATCACCAGCATCCGCATGCTGGTGAAGGCTGATTCCGGCATCAAGTCGCTGTCCGACCTCGACGGCAAGCCGGTGGTTACCACGACCGGCACCACGTCCGACCGCTACATCAAGCAGCACGAAAAAGGCCAGAACCTCAACGTCAAGAACGTGTATGGCAAGGATCACGCCGATTCGTTCCTGATGGTGTCGACCGGCCGGGCTTCGGCCTTCGTGATGGATGACGTGCTGCTGGCCGGCCTGATCGCCAACTCCAAGAATCCCAAGGAATTTTCCATCGTTGGCGAAACCCTGTCGGTCGAACCGTACGGCGTGATGATGCGCAAGGACGACCCGCAGCTCAAGGCCGTGGTCGACCGCGTGATCGTCGGCATGATGAAGTCGGGCGAACTCGACAAGCTCTATACCAAGTGGTTCATGAGCCCGATCCCGCCGAAGAACATCAACCTCAACCTGCCGATGAGCCCCGAGCTCAAGGCCGCGATCAAGAACCCGACCGACAAGGGTATCTGACCGCAGAGCCGTAACACACCGCCCGGCGCCGATGGGCGCCGCAAGCGGCCCGGCGGGTGACGCACACCCGCCGGATATGCTGGAGTAATGAGGTATGAACCAATACCAGTGGAACTGGGGCGTCATTCTGCAAGGCGTGCCGGACACCGAAGAATTCTATTATCAGTGGCTGCTCTCGGGCCTGGGCTGGACCATTGCAACCGCCCTGTGCGCCTGGATCATCGCCCTAGTCATCGGCACGCTGGTCGGCGTCGGCCGCACCGTGCCCAACAAGGCCGTGTCCGGCCTGACGACGGCGTACGTGGAACTGTTCCGCAACGTGCCGCTGATCGTGCAGATGTTCCTGTGGTTTTTCGTGTTTCCCGAATTCCTGCCGGAGACCGCCAGCAACTGGGTCAAGCAAAGCATGCCGTTGCCGGAGTTTTCCACCGCAGTGATCGCGCTGGGCTTTTACACCTCGGCCCGGGTGGCCGAGCAGGTGCGTACCGGCATCCTGACCCTGTCGCGCGGACAGAAGAACGCCGGTCTGGCCCTCGGCCTGACGCTGGGACAGACCTACCGCTACGTGATGCTGCCCATGGCGTTCCGCATCATCGTGCCGCCGCTGACCAGCGAATTCATGAACATCTTCAAGAACTCGGCCGTGGCGCTGGCAATCGGCCTGACCGAACTCACTTTCCAGATGCGGCAGATGACCGGCGAATATGCGCCGGCCAACCCGATTGAAGTGATGACCTATACCAGCCTGCTGTACCTGATCGTGGCGTTCAGCGTGAACCGCATCATGGCGCTGGTGGAGAAAAAAGTGCAGGTACCGGGCTATATCGGGGGAGGCAAATGATGCAGTTCGACATGTCCGCCGTCACCGGTTCCTTCGACTTCCTGATGAAGGGCCTGCAATACTCGTTGCAGCTCACCCTGTTTGCCACCGCCATCGGCATCTTTTTCGGCACCCTGCTGGCCATGGCCCGCCTGTCATCGATCAAGCCGCTCAACCTGGCCGCCTCGACCTACGTCAACCTGTTCCGCTCGGTGCCGTTGCTGCTGGTGATCTTCTGGTTCTACATCCTCGTGCCGCTGGTGATGGGTATCGACGTCGGAGCCGAGAAGTCCGCCTACATCACCTTCGCCATCTTCGAGGCCGCCTACTTCTGCGAAATCATCCGTGCCGGCATCCAGTCGATTCCGCGCGGGCAGGTGTTTGCCGGCCAGGCCATGGGTTTCACCTACGGGCAGAACATGCGGTACGTGATCCTGCCGCAGGCGTTCCGCAACGTGGTACCGCTCCTGCTGACGCAGATCATCATCCTGTTCCAGGATACCTCTCTGGTGTATGTGGTCGGTGCCACCGACCTGCTCGGAGCCGCCAGCAAGGTGGCCAACCGTGACAACACCCTGGTCGAAATGTACGTGGCCGTGGCGGTCATCTACTTTGTTATCAGCTTCACCCTGTCGCGGCTCGTCAAGCGCCTGCACACCCGGATCGCCATCGTGCGCTGAGGATGTAAACCATGATCGAATTCAAGAACGTTTCCAAATGGTACGGTGACTTCCAGGTGCTGACCGACTGCACCACCCGGGTCAACAAGGGTGAAGTGGTCGTGGTCTGCGGCCCGTCCGGCTCCGGCAAGTCCACGCTGATCAAGTGCGTCAATGCCCTCGAACCCTTCCAGAAGGGCGAGATCATCGTTGACGGCATTTCGGTCGGCAATCCGAAAACCAACCTGCCCAAGCTGCGGGCCCGCGTCGGCATGGTGTTCCAGCACTTCGAACTGTTCCCGCACCTGTCGATTACCGCCAACCTGGCGCTGGCCCAGCAGAAGGTGCTCGGCCGCGGCAAGGACGAAGCCATGGACAAGGCCATGAAGCTCCTGGACCGCGTCGGCCTCAAGGCACACGCCCACAAGTTTCCGGGGCAGATGTCCGGCGGCCAGCAGCAGCGCGTTGCCATCGCCCGCGCACTGGCCATGGACCCGATCGCCATGCTGTTCGACGAACCGACTTCGGCGCTGGATCCGGAAATGGTCAACGAAGTACTGGACGTGATGACCGAGCTGGCCAAGGAAGGCATGACCATGATGTGCGTGACGCACGAAATGGGCTTTGCCCGCCGGGTGTCTGACCGGGTGATCTTCATGGACCGCGGCCATATCGTCGAGGACTGCACCAAGGATGAATTCTTCGGCAGCCCGCGTGGCGAGCGTGCCCAGCAGTTCCTGTCGAAGATCCTGGCGCACTGACGGCCACGGGCCGGTCCGGCCAGACGACACAAGCGGCGGAGTGTTCCGCCGCTTTTTTGTGCCTGCGTGAAAATGCACATGGGGCAATTGGCGGGCTTTGCAGCTGCTGGCGGCCTGCATCGTGCGCGGCAGTCATGGGGTCTCACGGCTGCATGGTCTGCCGGCAAGGATATGTCGGACGCAGTCCGGGAGTGGTTCGTGACGGTTTCTGGCGTGACCGGTCACGGGATTACAGGCTGCTCGGCTACTGCCCGTGTCCGTACCGGCATCCGCGGACCGGAGGCGATGTGGACGGTGTGCCGGCCTGGTGAGGCCGGCGATATTCCGCCTTTCTCATGGCTGATCCGGAACAGGGGACGCAAGTGTTCCTTGCGGCGAAAGTTTGCGGCGCCCTGGTGTGGCAGGAATCCGGCCGGTTGCCGCAGCCGTATCACCGGATGGCAGATTTGCCCGGGTTGGTGGGCTTCATTGACCGGCTTTGTCCCCGTGGCGTGTCTCCGGCAGGGGGCATTCAGCTCAGGGAGCCGTGGTGTGGCCAGTGCAACTCGCCTTCCAGCGTGTAACGCGGGCCGCGGGGAGTCAGGCGCGATGACAGCAGTTGCAGGCGCTCCAGAGGCCAGGGCAGTGGCGGCTCCAGTACGGCGGGGAGCAGTGGTATCTGCAGGCGGCGCAGGATAGTCAGGTGCGGTCGCCAGCGCCGTCGTTCCACGTGAAACCCGGCAAGGCGCAGCTGCCGGTGCAGGCACTGGACAGCTGCCACCAGCGGTTCGGGTACCTGCGAGGGAGCAAGCCAGCCGGCGTCCTTGCCAAAGCTGCCGGTCTGGTCCAGCTCCAGGCAGACGGCGGGCCAGTCAAGGCCAGCGGCCAGCGTCATCAGTTCGGTCCGGCGTCCGGCTGCGATTTGGCCCAGGAAAGCCAGGGTCAGGTGGTACTGGCCGGCTGGTGTGCAGCGTCCGCCCGTGGTGCGGGACAGTGGCTTCGCGATGGATTCCACGCAGGAAGCCAGTCCTGCCGGTAGGGGGACCGCGAAAAACAGGCGCAGGGGATGATTGGGAAGCATCGGGAACGGCGCGGGCAAGACCCGGGCGGAGTGGTAACAGGGGCAGGGTGCCGTCAGGCCGGCGCGCAGGCAAGCCGGTCGCGTCCTGCCCTGTTTGTTTGCAAAAGGGCTGGTACTTGGTTCGGTAGACGGGTGAAGGGTTCAGATCCAGCGCGATGGCCGGGGCTGCCCCGGCCTGCTGCCGTCAGGCAGCCAGTGCATCCTTGTCGACCGCGCGCATCCGGGCCTCGTCGGCGCTGACCAGGCCAGCGCCCACCAGCGCCTGCAATGCCTGGTCGAGCGTCTGCATGCCGGCCTGCTGGCTGGTCTGCATGACCGAATACATCTGGGCAATCTTGTTTTCGCGGATCAGGTTACGGATGGCCGGCGTACCCAGCATGATTTCATAGGCGGCCAGCCGGCCCTGTCCGTCGCGGCGCTTGAGCAGGGTTTGCGACACCACGGCGCGCAGGCTTTCTGACAGCATGGCGCGCACCATGTCCTTTTCGTCGCCGGGGAACACGTCGACGATGCGGTCGACGGTTTTGGTGGCCGAGCTGGTATGCAGAGTGCCGAATACCAGGTGGCCGGTTTCGGCAGCGGTCAGCGCCAGCCGGATGGTGTCGAGGTCGCGCAGTTCGCCGATCAGGATCACGTCCGGGTCTTCGCGCAGGGCGCTGCGCAGGGCGTGGGCAAAACTGCGGGTATGCGGGCCGACTTCGCGCTGGTTGATGAGGCTGCGGCGGCTGGTATGGACGAATTCGATCGGGTCTTCGATGGTCAGGATGTGGGCGGCCTGCCGCTCGTTGACGGCGTCGAGCATGGCCGCCAGCGTGGTGCTTTTGCCCGAGCCGGTCGGACCGGTCACCAGCACCAGCCCGCGGGGGCTGGCGACCAGTTCGTCGAGGATGGCCGGTGCGCCCAGTGATGCCAGCGTGGGAATCCGGTCGGGAATGGTGCGGAACACGGCGCCGGCGCCCCGGCTCTGCACGAACAGGTTGACCCGGAAGCGCGCCAAGCCGGGCAGCTCGAACGACAGGTCCAGCTCCAGCTGCTGCTCGTAATGGCTGCGCTGCGGCGCGCTCAGGATGGGGTACACCATGTCCTGCACGTCATCGTGCGACAGCGGGGGCAGGTTGATGCGGCGCATGTCACCATGCACGCGGATCATCGGCGGCAGCCCGGCCGACAGGTGCAGGTCGGATGCCTGCTGGTGGACGGTAAAGGCGAGCAGTTCGGCAATATCCATGCAAGGCTCCGGCATCGCTGGGGCAGCGGTGGTATGGGGACGACAGGAAGCAAACGGGCAGCGGACGGGTGCCGGCATGTCCCGGCGCCAACGGGCGTGATACCGTAGCGTAGTGTTCGCATCCCATTCCGATCCCAGATTATGACATTGTCCATTCAGGATGCGCTGGCAAGCGTGACCAGCCGGATCCGGGCCGCCGAAACGGCTGCCGCCCGTCCGTCCGGCAGTGTGCGTTTGCTGGCGGTCAGCAAGACTTTTCCGGCCGAAGCCGTACGCGAGGCTTATGCCTGCGGCCAGCGTGCCTTTGGTGAAAACTATGTGCAGGAGCTGGCCGGCAAGGCTGCGGCGCTGGCGGATCTGCCAGGGCTGGAGTGGCACTTCATCGGGCCGCTGCAAAGCAACAAGACGCGGTCTGTGGCAGAAACCGCGCACTGGGTCCATTCGGTCGAACGATTGAAGATTGCCGAGCGTCTGTCGGCCCAGCGTCCGGATCATCTGCCGCCCTTGCAGGTCTGCGTGCAGGTGAATGTGTCGGGTGAAGCCAGCAAGAGCGGTTGCACGCCGGCCGAGGCGCCGGCGCTGGCCCGGGCCGTGGCCAGGCTGCCGCGACTGGTGCTGCGCGGGCTGATGTGCATTCCGGACCCGGCGGCACCGGCTGAAGAGCTGGCCCGCCAGTTTGCCGGCCTGCAACAGATGCATGCCAGGCTCGAGGCTGACGGGCTGATGCTGGATACCCTGTCGATGGGCATGTCGGCTGATCTGGAAAGTGCCATTGCACACGGTTCGACCTGCGTGCGGGTGGGAACGGCAATTTTCGGCGCCCGGCATTATCCGGTCGCCTGATTCTGAACTGAGGAGGATAGGTTTGTGATGGATATCACCTTTATCGGCGGCGGCAACATGGCAACCGCCATCATCGGCGGCCTGTGCCGGCTGCCTGACACGCATATCCGGGTGGTGGAGCCCGGTGCCGACAAGCGGGCCATGCTGGCCGAGCGCTTTGGCGTGACGCCGCTGGAAGAGCCGCCGGCTGCATGGTCTGCTGACTGCATCGTGGTGCTGGCGGTCAAGCCGCAGCAGCTCAAGGCCGTATGCGCCACGCTGGCGCCCCGGTTGCAGGGCGCGCTGGTGGTGTCGATCGCTGCCGGTGTGGACGTGGCCACGCTGTCGCGCTGGCTGGGTGGCAGCGAGCGCATCGTGCGCGTCATGCCCAATACGCCGGCCATGATCGGAAAGGGCATGTCCGGCCTGTACGCCGCACCGGCTGTCAGCGAAAGCGACCGGCAGGCCGCCGAAGCCATCCTGCAGGCCGTGGGCCAGACACGCTGGGTGGCCACCGAGGCCGGCATTGATGACGTCATCGCTATTTCCGGCAGCGGGCCGGCCTACGTGTTCCATTTTGTCGAGGCACTGGAGGCCACTGGCCGCCAGCTCGGGTTTGACGAGGCTACCGCCCGTGAACTGGCGCTGGCCACCTTTGAAGGTGCCATCGAGCTGTTGCGCCAGAGTGGCGAGCCGGCCGGTGACCTCAAGCGCAAGGTGATGAGCAAGGGCGGCACGACGGAACGCGCCATCGCCAGCTTTGAGGCCGATGGCGTGGCCGAGGCCATCGTGCGCGGTGCGCTGGCCTGCCGTGCCCGTGCCGTGGAAATGTCCGAAGAATTCAGCCGGAGCTGATGCCCATGCTGATCGATACCCTGCGGTTCCTGGTCAAGACCCTGACCGACCTGTTCATCCTGGTATTGCTGCTGCGGTTTTACCTGCAGATTGCCGGTGCTTCGGTGCGCCATCCCTTGGTGGTGTTCATCAAGCGGGTCACGGACTTTGCCGTGCTGCCGGCCCGCAAGCTGCTGCGCCCGTGGCGTGGCTACGACACCGCCAGTCTGGGCTTGGCGTGGCTGACAGCCCTGCTGACGGTGGTGGTGATGTTGTTGCTCTCTCCCCTGCCCTACGGGCTCGGCAGCCCGCAAAACTGGCTGGTGATGGTGTTCCTGGCGGTGCTGGCCGTGTTCCGGGCGTCGGTATACCTGCTGATGGGTGCCCTGATCGTGCAGGCCATCATGTCGTGGGTAAATCCGTACAACCCGGTCACGCCTTTGCTGGAATTGCTGACCCGGCCGTTTTTGCGGCCGTTCCGCCGGCTGGTGGTCGCCAATGTCGACCTGTCACCGCTGGTGTTGCTGATCCTGTTGCAGGTAGTGCTGATGCTGCCGCTGGCGCTGGTCGAGCAGCTCCTGCTGGGCCAGTTGCGGTTCGGCATGTAACCCCCGTCCTGTTCCGCGCGCAGGCTGGCCTGATGCAGGGCTTGTGCGCGGAATTGGTGTTTTATCAAGGTCTGTCCGGGGGAATTGTCGTTATTATTATGCCCCGGGAATAACCCGTCCTGAACAAAGACATTTGGAGAACCACATCATGAACAAGTACGCGATCGCGCTGTCTGCCCTGGCCCTGCTGGCAACGGCCCCGGCCTTTGCCAACCAGCAACTGGCGCAGCAGAAGAACTGTATGTCCTGCCACGCCGTCGACAAGAAGATCGTCGGCCCGGCCTACAAGGACGTGGCAGCCAAGTACAAGAACGACCCCAAGGCCGAAGCCATGCTGGTGCAGAAGGTCATGAAGGGTGGTGCCGGCGTCTGGGGTCCGGTGCCGATGCCGGCCAACAACATCAGCGAAGCCGATGCCAAGACGCTGGTGAAGTGGGTGATGTCCCAGAAGTAATCCTGCCCGGGATGACCGCTGGTCCGGGGCGTACGCGCCCCGGTTTGCCAACCACGGCACAGCCCTTGCTGCATCGGGCAGTGCTGACTATACACAGGCGATGACAGCAATAGTGGAGCGTGCCTGCCACGGGTCCGGCGTCCGCCAGTCGAGTGATTTGCCGGCCTTCCTGCAATTCCTTGCCTGTCGCGGTTGCTGAAACCGGCCCGTACCGGTAATCTGCCCGCCGTTTTTCCATCTCGCCGGGATATCACCATGGCCAAGCTGACCGAACAGGACATTCTCAACTGGAACGGCGACGAGAGCGACTACATGAACGCCGACCAGCTTGAGTTTTTCCGTGAGCGTCTGCTGCAAATGCAGCAGGAACTGCTCAACAATGCCGACGCGACGACCAATCACCTGCAAGAGCAGGAAGCCACGCCGGATCCGGCTGACCGTGCCACGCTGGAAGAGGAATACGCGCTTGAGCTGCGTACGCGCGACCGCGAGCGCAAGCTGCTGCTCAAGATCCAGTCCACCCTGCGCAAGATCGAGGACGGTTCATACGGTTTCTGTGAAGATACCGGCGAGCCCATCGGCCTCAAGCGCCTGCTGGCTCGGCCGACTGCCTCCCTGTCGGTGGAAGCGCAGGAACGCCGCGAACGGCTGAAAAAACAGTTCGCCGACTGAGTTTCACGGCATTTTGTGCCTTGTGACGCCGCCCTCCCGGGCGGCGTTGGCGTTTTATGACCGCTGCAACCAGGCTGACGTTTGCATCGACCGGGCATTCGGGCTAGATTGGACCCCTCGCTAAACTGTCAGACACGCCCTGCCATGCACCGCCAAACCGATGACGTCCGAATCCGGGAGATTACCGAACTCCTGCCCCCGATTGCCCACCTGTACGAACTGCCGAGTTCGCCGCCGGCAGCCGAACTGATCTACGGTACCCGGCACGAAATTGCCGACCTGCTGCATGGCAAGGATGACCGTCTGCTGGTCGTGGTGGGTCCCTGTTCGATCCACGATACCAAGGCGGCCCTCGAATACGCTGACCGTCTGTTGCCGATGCGGCAGAAGTATCAGGATTCGCTCGTGATCGTCATGCGTGTCTATTTCGAAAAACCACGCACGACCGTGGGCTGGAAGGGGCTGATCAACGACCCTGACCTGAACGAAACCTACAACATCAACAAGGGCCTGCGCGTGGCCCGCCGTCTGCTGTCCGAACTGAACGACCGCGGCATGCCGGCCGCAACCGAATTCCTCGACATGATCACGCCGCAGTACTACGCCGACCTGATCAGCTGGGGAGCAATCGGTGCCCGGACGACCGAGTCGCAGGTACACCGCGAGCTGGCTTCCGGCCTGTCGTGCCCGGTGGGCTTCAAGAATGGTACCGACGGCAACCTGCGCATCGCGATTGACGCCATCCGGGCCGCTGGTGTGCCGCACCATTTCCTGTCCGTGACCAAAACCGGCCATTCGGCCATCGTCGTGACCGGTGGTAACCCGGACTGTCATGTCATCCTGCGGGGCGGCAAGGAACCCAACTATTCGGCCGAACACGTCAAGGCCGCCGCCGCCGAGCTGGGCGCGCTCGGGCTGGGACAAAAGGTGATGGTGGACTTCAGCCATGCCAATAGCCGCAAGGATTACCGGCGCCAGATGGAGGTCTGCGAAGACGTGGCCGGCCAGATTGCCGGTGGCGACGAGCACATTTTCGGCGTGATGGTGGAGTCGCATCTGGTCGAAGGCCGGCAGGATCTCAAGCCGGGCTGCGAGCCCTGCTATGGGCAGAGCATTACCGACGCCTGCATTGGCTGGGACGACACCGAACGCCTGCTGGCGACACTGTCTGCCGCCGTGCTGACCCGCCGGCAGCAAAAAGGCTCCGCTGCCTGAGCAGAGATTCCGTGCTGTGGATGCCAACCGGCCCATTCGGGCCGGTTTTTGTTTGGCTGTCCGGTCTGGCCTGCTTGTGGATAACTCCGGGATAACTTCGATGCAGCCTCAGCTACCGGCTGTTGGCTCCTGCCAGGCGGCCAGGGCTTGCGGAGTGTTGAGGTTGGGAAAACATCCGCTGAAATGGACGCGGGTGACGCGCAGCGTATCCAGCCAGCCGCGGATGCTGCGGCCACCTGCCGCCAGATAAGCAGCTAATCCGTGAGTGGCGGTTGGTCGCAGGGCCAGCAGGGCCGGATGCCAGCGGTCAGGATCACAGGCCATGGCCACGTCTGTGGACAAACCCAGCGCGGACAACATGCGGGCTGCAAAATCCTCCGGCAGGCTGATGATGTCCACAGGCAGCATCAGGATGGCGGTCGTCTCTGCACATGCCGGCTGCTGCATGGCCGCCAGCAGGCCGGCCAGCGGCCCGGGAAAGTCCGGCAGGGTATCCGGCTGCACCGGATGTCCCAGCGCCGCATAGTCAGCCAGCCGGCGGTTGGCACTGATGACGTACTGGCCGGGTGGCAGGCTTTGCTGTTGCAGGCTTGCCAGTGTCCGCCTGATCAGTGGCTGGCCGGCCAGCTCGATCCAGCCCTTGTCCTGCCCGCCCATGCGCAAGGCTTGTCCTCCGGCCAGAATCAAAGCGGTATAACAAGGCACCATGGTTTCCCGTGAAACACTGAGCGTGTTGTGGATAAAACGTGGACAAGTTTGCCAGTGCCGGTGCACTTCGGCCAGTCTGAGGTGTGCTGCTGGTAGTGGAGCCAGGCCGGTCGCTAGTGGATAACTTCGTGGATAACTATTGGGAGAACTGTGGCAAGGCTTAAGCGGCCAGCCGGTTCCGGTCGCTGATGACGGGTAGCCGTGGCTTTCGTGATGGTCCGGGTTAAGGTTTCACGGGAAACCATTCGCCGGTTGCTGTGGATAAAACTGTTGACAAATGCCGTCGTCACCTGGGGTTTTCGCCGAGATGGCATGTTTCACGGGAAACCATGGTGACGACCTGCCTGTGGATAAATTTGTGGATGACTTGTGCGTTGCTATGCCAGCCAGCGTGCCGTTGCCGCGTCGTCACTGGCTTTGGCATCCACCCAGTGTGCCTGTCCGTCGGCCCGGATTTCCCGTTTCCAGAACGGTGCACCGGTTTTCAGCCAGTCCATGATGAATTCGCAGGCAGCGAATGCCGCAGCCCGGTGGGCGGATGCCACGGCCACCAGCACGATGTTGTCACCCAGCATCATGCGTCCGGTCCGGTGGATCACCGTCACGGCGGCCAGCGGCCAGCGTTGTCCGGCTTCGGCGATGATGGCGTGCAGGGATTTTTCGGTCATGCCGGGATAATGTTCCAGCTCCAGCGCCACCACGTTCGCGCTGTCACCAAAATCCCGCACCAGACCGGTAAAGCTGGCGACAGCACCCACGCCCGGTGCGTGCAGCCTTTGCTGTTCGGCTCCGGCATCAAAATCATCCGGGCCTACCCGTACCGTGATGATCATGGCCGTCAGCCTCCGGTGACCGGCGGAAACAGTGCTACCTCGTCTCCGTCTGCCAGAACGGTTTCCGGCCGGGCCAGGGTCTGGTTGACGGCCACCCGGAACGGCCGGCTGCCTCCCAGTGCCGCCTGCCAGACATCACCCCGGCAGCCCAGTTCCTGTACCAGGTCACTGACGGTCTGACCGGAAAAATCCAGTGTTTCGGTCGCCATGCCGAACTCGTCGCGCAGGCGGGCAAAATAAAGAAGGTTCAGCTGCATCAGGCACTATCCCGGTCAGAACGTGGCTTGCCATGGCCGTGCAGCATCACCCACAGGTGAAACACGGCGCCGGCCAGCGGCACGATGGCAAGAATCAGGACGAAGATCCATTCGTCCCAGCTCAGCAAGTCCAGCATGGGCAAGACTCCATGAAAGGCATTGTCGCGCGTGCGTCCGGCGGACACCATCCGTCGGTCGGCGGACATGGAAAACGCCGCCCTGGCGGGGCGGCGTTCCGGCTTGTGGTCGGTCGGTTACTTGATGATCTGGGTCAGGGCACCCTTGGCGTAGCTGGCGGCCATGGCATCCAGGCTGACAGCCTTGATCTTGCTGGCCTGGCCGCAGGCGCCGAACGCTTCGTAACGGGCGATGCAGATGTCGCGCATGGCGTCGGTCGAGGCCTTGAGGAACTTGCGCGGGTCGAACTCTGCCGGATGCTGCGCCAGGAAGCGGCGCACTGCACCGGTGCTGGCCAGACGCAGGTCGGTGTCGATGTTGACCTTGCGCACGCCATGCCTGATGCCCTCGACGATTTCTTCCACCGGCACCCCGTAGGTTTCCGGGATTTCGCCGCCGAACTCGTTGATCACCTTCAGCCATTCCTGCGGCACGCTGGAGCTGCCGTGCATCACCAGGTGGGTGTTGGGGATGCGGGCGTGGATTTCCTTGATGCGGTCGATGCGCAGCACGTCACCGGTGGGCTTCTTGGTGAACTTGTAGGCGCCGTGGCTGGTGCCGATGGCGATGGCCAGTGCGTCCACGCCGGTGTCCTTGACGAAGCGGGCAGCTTCTTCCGGGTCGGTCAGGAGCTGGCTGTGGTCGAGCACGCCCTCGGCGCCCACGCCGTCTTCCTCACCGGCCTTGCCGGTTTCCAGGCTGCCGAGGCAGCCGATTTCGCCTTCCACCGACACGCCGCAGGCGTGGGCGAAGTTGACCACGGTACGGGTGACGTCGACGTTGTAGTCGTAGTCGGCCGGTGTCTTGCCGTCACTCTTGAGGCTGCCGTCCATCATCACCGAGCTGAAGCCGAGCTGGATCGAGCGCTGGCACACGTCCGGGCTGGTGCCGTGGTCCTGGTGCATCACTACCGGAATGTGCGGGAATTCCTCCGCCGCCGCCAGGATCATGTGGCGCAGGAACGGTGCGCCGGCGTATTTGCGGGCACCGGCGGACGCCTGCACGATCACCGGCGCGTCGCACTTGTCGGCCGCTTCCATGATGGCGCGCATCTGTTCGAGGTTGTTGACGTTGAAGGCCGGCAGGCCGTAGCTGAATTCAGCTGCATGGTCGAGCAGCTGGCGCATGGAGACGAGTGCCATCTTGATTTTTCTCCTGGAAACATCAGGTGCCCGGCAGGAGGCCGGACACGGAAAACGGTTGTTAGTGACGGGTAATGCTGGTCAGCGCCACCCCGGCGAGGCCGAATGCCCCGCCCGAGGCGCGGTTGATCCACTTGAGCCGCAGCGGGCTGGAAAGCCAGTGGCGCAGGCGTGCGCCGCCGCTGGCGTAGGCAAACTGCCACGACGACTCGATGACGTAGAACGTGGCCGCCAGGATCGCCAGTTGCGGCCCCTGTGGCAGGCCGGCATTCATGAACTGCGGGAACAGCGCGGCAAAAAACAGGAACGCCTTGGGATTGCTCATCGCCACCAGAAAGCCGGTGGCGAAGCGGCGCCACGGCGAACCCTGCGGAGCCGCGCCATGGCTGCCGGTATCCAGCGGTGCAGGAGTGGCGCGCCAGGTCTTGATGCCGAGCCAGATCAGGTAGCCTGCCCCGGCGTACTTCACTACCGAGAATGCCAGTTCCGACGTGGCCAGCAGGGCACCGAGGCCGAGTGCCGAGCCGGTCATGATCAGGCCGAGAGCCGTCAACAGGCCGAAGATGGTCGGCAGGGTATGACGCACGCCAAAGCGGATGCCGTGGTTGAGCGCCAGCAGCATGTTCGGGCCCGGCGTGGCCGAGACGAAAAACACCGTGACGACATACAGCAGCCAGGTTTCCAGCACCATGATGTCACTCCCGCAGAATCAAAAAAGCCAGTGTAGGCCGGTTGGCAACAGGCTCACCAGCTACCCCGGCATCCGCTGTCGCGTTGCTGATACAGGGGTGGCCCGGGGTCAGGTGCGGGCAGCCAGCATTGCCACGGCCGGCAGTTCCTTGCCCTCGAGGAATTCGAGGAAGGCGCCGCCGCCGGTGGAGATGTAGCTGATCCTGTCGGTGACGCCGAACTTGGCGATGGCCGACAGGGTGTCGCCGCCGCCGGCGATGGAAAACGCCTTCGATTCGGCAATCGCCTCGGCCAGCGTGCGCGTGCCGTGGCTGAACTGCTCGAATTCGAACACGCCGACCGGGCCGTTCCACACCACCGTGCCGGCCTTGGCGACGATCTCGGCCAGCACCCTGGCCGAATCCGGGCCGATGTCGAGGATCATGTCGTCACGGGTGACGTCGGCGACGTTCTTCAGCGTGTCCTCGGCGTTTTCCGAGAATTCCGGCGCCACCACCACGTCGGTCGGCAGCGGCACGTTGCCGCCGTGGGCGCGGATCTTCTCGATCACCTTCTTGGCTTCGCCAACGAGGTCGGCTTCGGCCAGCGACTTGCCGATGTTCTTGCCTTCGGCCAGCAGGAAGGTGTTGGCGATGCCGCCGCCGACGATCAGCTGGTCGACCTTGTCGGCCAGCGCTTCGAGAATGGTCAGCTTGGTCGACACCTTGGAGCCGGCCACGATCGCCACCAGCGGGCGGGCCGGGGCTTCGAGGGCACGACCCAGCGCATCCAGCTCGGCCGCCAGCAGCACGCCGGCACACGCCACCGGGGCGAACTGCGCCACGGCATGGGTGGAGGCTTCGGCGCGGTGCGCGGTGCCGAAGGCATCGTTGACGAACACGTCGCACAGCCCGGCGTAGGCGCGGCCCAGTTCTTCGTTGTTCTTCTTCTCGCCCTTGTTCAGGCGCACGTTTTCCAGCATCACCACGTCACCGGCCTTGAGGTCGATGCCGGCTTGCCAGTCGGCGATCACCTTCACCTCTTGCGCCAGCAGCTCGGACAGGCGCCGGGCCACCGGGGCGAGGCTGTCTTCCGGCTTCGGCTCGCCTTCGGTGGGGCGGCCGAGGTGGGTCATCAGGATCACGCTGGCACCGGCCTTCAGGCAGTGCAGGATGGACGGCAGCGAGGCGCGAATGCGGGTGTCGTCGCCGATCACGCCGTTTTTCACCGGCACGTTCATGTCGACGCGGATCAGTACGCGCTTGCCGGCTAGGGACTGTTCGGTCAGTTTCTTGAATTGCATGGTCAACTTCCTACAAAGCGCCGCCCGCCCGGGCACAGGATGGCGGGGCGGGCGGCGGGTTGGCAGTGGTGCGGCTTACCTGGCGTTGAACATCGCCTTGGCGGTGCGCAGCATCTGCTGGCAGAAGCCCCACTCGTTGTCGTACCAGGCCAGCACCTTGACCATGTTGCCGTTGCTGACCTTGGTCAGGGTGGCGTCGAAGGTCGAGCCTTCGGTGCTGTGGTTGAAGTCGGACGACACCAGCGGCAGGGTGTTGTAGCCCAGCACGCCCTTCATCTTGCCTTCGGCGGCTTCCTTGACGATGGCGTTGACTTCGTCCACCGAGGTGTCACGGCCGGCTTCGAAGGTCAGGTCGACCAGCGACACGTTGATGGTCGGCACGCGCACGGCAAAGCCGTCGAGCTTGCCCTTCAGTTCCGGCAGCACCAGGCCGACGGCCTTGGCGGCACCGGTCTTGGTCGGGATCATGTTTTCGGTGGCGGAACGGGCGCGGCGCAGGTCCTTGTGACGCACGTCGGTCAGCACCTGGTCGTTGGTGAAGGCGTGGATGGTGGTCATCAGGCCCTTCTTGATGCCCAGCGCGTCGTTGAGCGCCTTGGCCACCGGGGCGAGACAGTTGGTGGTGCAGCTGGCGTTGGAAACCACGGTCATGTCAGCACGCAGCACGTCGTCGTTGACGCCGAACACCACGGTGGCGTCCACGTCGTCACCGCCCGGAGCCGAGATCAGCACCTTTTTGGCGCCGGCATCGATGTGGGCCTGGCACTTTTCCTTGCTGGTGAAGGCGCCGGTGCATTCGAGCACCAGATCGACGTTCAGGGCCTTCCACGGCAGTTCGGCCGGGTTGCGGGTGGAGAAGAACGGGATGACGTCGCCGGCGACGATCAGGTTCTTGCCGTCCTGCTCGACCTTTTCGGCAAAGCGGCCGTGCACGGTGTCGTACTGGGTCAGGTGGGCGTTGGTGGCCAGGTCGCCGGAGGCGTTGACGGCAACGATCTCGAAGTCGCCACGCAGGTTGTATTCGTAGATGGAACGCAGGGCCTGACGACCGATGCGGCCGTAACCGTTGATGGCGATGCGAATGGCCATGACTGAAATCTCCAGTGTAATTGAATGGTTTTTGTCAGCAGCAAACAGTGCGGGTGGCCCTGGGGCCACCCGCCGGGTGTTACAGCACCGACTTCACAGTGTCGGTGACGTGGGCAACGGTAAAGCCGAAGGTGTCGAACAGCACCTTGGCCGGGGCAGATTCGCCAAAGCGGTCGAGGCCGACCACGGCACCGTCCAGCCCGACATACTTGTGCCACAGGCCGGTGACGCCGGCTTCGATGGCCACGCGCGGCAGGTCACCGCCCAGCACGGCCTGGCGGTAGGCGCGGTCCTGGCGGTCGAACACGTTGGTTGACGGCATCGACACCACGCGCACGGCAATGCCTTCGGCGGCCAGTGCCTCCTGCGCCTTGAGCGCCAGTTCGATTTCCGAGCCGGTGGCGATCAGCACGGCACGCGGGCTGACCGCGTCGCGCAGCACGTAGCCGCCCTTCTTGATGCCGTCGATCTGGGCGGCATCGCGGGAGACAAACGGCAGGTTCTGGCGGCTGAAGATCAGCGTTGACGGGCCGTCGCGGCGCGCCAGCGCCTCGCCCCAGGCCACGACCGATTCCACGGTGTCGCACGGGCGCCAGGTGTTCATGTTCGGGATCAGGCGCAGGGTGGCGATCTGTTCGACCGGCTGGTGGGTCGGGCCGTCTTCACCCAGACCGATGGAGTCGTGGGTGAACACGAACACCGGATTGATCTTCATCAGCGCGGCCATGCGCAGGGCATTGCGGGCGTATTCGCTGAACATCAGGAAGGTGGCACCGAACGGGCGCATGCCGCCGTGCAGGGTCATGCCGTTCATGATGGCGGCCATGCCGAATTCGCGCACGCCGTAGTGGACGTAGCTGGTGCCTTCCGGTTCGGTCACCGACACCGCGCCCTTCCAGTTGGTCAGGTTCGACGGGGTCAGGTCGGCGGAGCCGCCGACGAGTTCCGGCAGGATGTCGGCAAAGGCGGCGATGGCGTTTTGCGAGGCCTTGCGGGTGGCTATGGTCTCGGCCTTGCCGTTGACGGCGTCGATGGCCGCGGCGTAGCGCGCGTCCCAGTCAGCCGGCAGGTCGCCCAGCATGCGGCGTTCGAATTCGGCGGCGAGTTCCGGATAAGCGGCGCGGTAGGCGGCAAAGCGCTCGTTCCACTCGGTTTCGGCGGCAGTGCCGGTGGCACGAGCATCCCACTCGGCACGGATGTCGGTCGGTACCTCGAACGGTGCAGCGCTCCAGCCGAGGTTGGTGCGGGTGGCGGCGATTTCGGCGGCACCCAGCGGGGCACCGTGCACGTCGTGGCCACCTTCCTTGTTCGGGGCACCCTTGCCGATGGTGGTCTTGCAGCAGATCAGGGTCGGGCGGCGGGTTTCGCTGCGGGCGGCTTCGATGGCAGCCAGCACGGCGTCGGCACTGTGGCCGTCCACGGCGCGGATGACGTTCCAGCCGTAGGCTTCGAAGCGGGCCGGGGTGTCGTCGGTAAACCAGCCGTCGACGTCGCCGTCGATCGAGATGCCGTTGTCGTCCCAGAAGGCGACCAGCTTGTTGAGGCCCCAGGTACCGGCCAGCGAGCAGGCTTCGTGGCTGATGCCTTCCATCAGGCAGCCGTCGCCCAAGAACACCCAGGTACGGTGGTCGACCACGGTATGGCCGTCACGGTTGAAGGTGCGGGCCATGATCTTTTCGGCCAGCGCCATGCCCACGGCGTTGGTGATGCCCTGCCCCAGCGGACCGGTGGTGGTTTCCACGCCCGGGGTGTAGCCGTATTCCGGATGGCCCGGCGTCTTGCTGTGCAGCTGGCGGAAGTTTTTCAGGTCGTCGGCGCTGACGTCGTAGCCGGTGAGGTGCAGGAGGCTGTAGAGCAGCATCGAGCCATGACCGTTGGACAGTACGAAGCGGTCACGGTCGGCCCATTGCGGATTGGACGGATTATGCTTGAGATGGTATTTCCACAGGGCGACGGCAATGTCCGCCATCCCCATCGGCATGCCCGGATGACCGGAATTGGCTTGTTGCACGGCATCCATGCTGAGAACACGGATGGCATTGGCGAGCTCGGTGCGCGTGACCATAAAACCTCTGAACCTGTGCGAAAGACGGTTGCCGGCCCGCGCGGACCTGCCCGATGATCGGGCAGCGGGAGCGCCAAAGCCTGCAAAAAATCATTCGATTATCGCCGATGGAGCTTGTGTGCGGCAACCGCCTGCCGCATGAAGCATCCGCGGTCCGTTGAGGAGAACTCCATGCAAGCGACCCCCCTTCCCGCCTACCAACGCCTGCCGGCCGGCATGGGCAGCCGCTGGATCGGCGACGCCTGGCGCCTGTTCCGCGACTACCCGGCCAGCTGGGTGGTGATGGGGGTGCTGTTTTTCGTCATCCAGCTGGTGCTGGGGCTGATCCCGATGCTCGGCCAGTTCCTCGCTGCCATTTCCACGCCGGTCCTGATGGCCGGCTTTGCCGTGGCGGCCGGCCGGGTGCCGTCGGGCCAGCTGCCGCGCATCAACGATCTGTTTGCCTGCCTGTCCGCCGACCGGGTGCCGCCCTTCCTGCTGCTGGGCACGGTGTACCTGGTGCTGTCGATGGCGGTGTACACGCTGGCTTTCCTGCTGGCTGCCGGTGCCGGTTTCGGCTTGCCCGGCGGCGTGAATGCCGGCTCGCCGATGACGGCGGCCATGGGCGAGCAACTGCTGCTGGCCCTGCTGATGGGCGGGATTCCGGCGACATGGCTGCTGACCATGGCGTTCTGGCTGGCACCGCTGCTGGTGTTGCACCACCGGCTGACGCCGCTGGTGGCCCTGCGCCTGTCCTTCATGGCTTCGGCCGGCAGCTTTGCCGCGTTTGCCATCATGTTTGTCGGCATGACGGTGCTGCTGTTCCTGGCTGCCCTGCCCTTCGGGCTGGGCCTGCTGGTGTGGGTGCCGATGTCGCTCCTGCTGCCGGTGGTGGGTTACCGCAGCCTGTTTGCCGCGCACGCCTGACCACCAGCCGCCCATGCAGAACGGCGACCCCGCAAGGAGTCGCCGTTTTTCGTGCCGGTAACCTGACTTACAGCGTCAGGCCCAGCGTGGTGCCCTGCTGGATGGCGCGCTTGGCATCCAGTTCGGCCGCCACGTCGGCGCCGCCGATACGGTGAACCGGCACACCCAGCGCCGCCAGCGGCGCTTCCAGCTCGCGCTGCGGTTCCTGGCCGGCGCAGACGATCACGTTGTCGACCGCCAGCACCTGCGCCTCACCCTTGATGGTGACGTGCAGGCCGGCGTCGTCGATGCGCTCGTAGCTGACTCCGTTGAGCATTTTCACCCCGCGCATGGCGAGGCTGGCGCGGTGGATCCAGCCGGTGGTCTTGCCCAGTCCGTCTCCCACCTTGCTCGACTTGCGTTGCAGCAGGAACACCTCGCGCGGGCTGGGTTCCGGCGCCGGGCCGCGCGGGCTGAGGCCGCCGCGCTGCGACAGGGTCATGTCGATGCCCCATTCGCGGGTGAAGGCCTCTGGTGACAGACTGGCGGATTCGCCGTGCTGGGTCAGGTATTCGGCGGTGTCAAAACCGATGCCGCCGGCACCGATGATCGCCACGCGGCGACCGACCGGCTGGTGGTCGCGCAGCACGTCGAGATAGCTCAGCACCATCGGGTGGTCGATGCCGTTAATGGCCGGTGTGCGCGGCACGATGCCGGTGGCGAGGACGATTTCGTCAAAGCCGGCCAGTGCCTCGGCCCCCACCCGCTGGCCCAGCCGGACGGTGACGCCGCTGAGTTCCAGCTGGCGGCCGAAGTAGCGCAGGGTTTCGTGGAATTCTTCCTTGCCGGGGATGGTCTTGGCGATGTTGAACTGGCCGCCGATGACCGGTGCGGCGTCGAACAGGGTGACCTGGTGGCCACGGCGGGCGGCGGTGGTGGCGCAGGCCAGGCCGGCCGGTCCGGCACCGACCACGGCGACCCGTTTCGGGGCGGTGGCCGGCGTGGCGCGGAATTCGGCTTCGTGGCAGGCGGCCGGGTTGACCAGACAGGAGGTGAGCTTGCCGGAGAAGATATGGTCGAGGCAGGCCTGGTTGCAGCCGATGCAGGTGTTGATTTCGTCAGCGCGGGCGCCGGCCGCCTTGATCACGAAATCGGGGTCGGCCAGCAGCGGGCGCGCCATCGACACCATGTCGGCACAGCCCTCGGCCAGCACCCGCTCGGCTACGGCCGGATCGTTGATGCGGTTGGTGGTGATGAGCGGGATGCCGACCTGGCCCATGAGCTTTTTGGTCACCCAGGCAAAGCCGGCGCGCGGCACCGAGGTGGCGATGGTGGGAATGCGCGCTTCGTGCCAGCCGATGCCGGTGTTGATCAGGGTGGCGCCAGCGGCTTCGATGGCCCGGGCGAGCGTGACCACTTCGTCCCAGCTCGAACCTTCATCGACCAGGTCGAGCATGGACAGGCGGTAGATGATGATGAAGCCGGTGCCGACGGCGGCACGGACGGCCTTGACGGTCTCGACGGCGAAGCGCATGCGGTTGGCAAACGGGCCGCCCCACTCGTCGGTGCGCTGGTTGGTGCGGCTGCACAGGAACTGGTTGATCAGGTAGCCCTCGGAACCCATCACCTCGACGCCGTCATAGCCGGCCTGTTGCGCCAGTGCGGCGCAGCGGGCGAAGTCGGCGATGGTCTGGCGGATGCCGGCATCGCTGAGTTCCAGCGGCTTGAAGGGATTGATCGGTGCCTGCACGGCGCTGGGTGCCACTGGCTCGAACTGGTAGCTGTAGCGGCCGGTATGCAGGATCTGCAAGGCGATCTTGCCGTCGGCGGCGTGGACGGCATCGGTGATGACCCGGTGGCGGGCGGCGTCTGCTTCCGTGGTGAGCATCTTGCCTCCGGCAAAGCCCAGCCCCTTTTCGTTGGGGGCGATGCCGCCGGTGACGATCAGGCCGACGCCGCCACGGGCGCGCTCGGCGTAAAAGGCGGCCATGCGGTCATAGCCGTCCGGCAGCTCTTCCAGCCCGGTATGCATGGAGCCCATCAGCACACGGTTTTTCAGGGTGGTGAAGCCGAGATCAAGCGGGGCGAGGAGATGCGGATAGGCCGTCATGGTGTCTGTTCCGTTCAGGGTGGCGCCCGTCCGGGCGGATCGTCGGACAATATCCCGCGAGGGTGATGCTGTCAAACGACCGTTTGATTTTGACGTGAGGCTGCGCTTGCCGATTGTTGTTGCAATATGCATATTGCGCTTTTGTCTTGCCGAAAGCGCCTTATGTCCTTGTCGCGCCTGTTGTGGTTTGCCGGGTTGATCATCACGCTGGCCATGGGTATCCGCCATTCGTTTGGACTGTTCGTGCCGGACATGAGCGCGGTGCTGGGAGGCGGGCGCGGGATTTTTGCGCTGGCGCTGGCGGTGCAGAACCTGCTGTGGGGACTGGCGCAGCCGTTTGCCGGCGCCTGGGCCGACCGGGTGGGTGCGCGGCGGGTGCTGGTGCTCGGTACGCTCTGCTATGTGGCCGGCCTGCTGCTGATGGCGACGGCCGCCGCGCCCTTGTCGAGCGGTGCGCTGGTCGGGCTGGGGCTGGCAGGCACCACCTACGGCGTGGTGTTCGGCGTGGTCGGCAAGGTGGCGCCGCCGGAAAAGCGCACGCAGGCGATGGGCATCACGGCAGCGGCGGGCTCGGTGGGCCAGTTCATCATGCTGCCGCTGGGGCAGTGGAGCATCGACACGCTGGGCTGGTCGCTGACGCTGATCGTGTTTTCGGCGCTGGTGGCCGCGATCATGCCGCTGGCGATACCGTTGCGGGCGCCGGTGAGCGTGCGGCCGTCGCAGCCGGTCGGGGCGGCGCTGAAAGAGGCCTGCCGGCATCCGGGGTTTTTGCTGCTGTGTGCCAGCTACGGCGTGTGCGGTTTCCAGGTGACCTTTGTCGGCGTGCACCTGCCGGCCTATCTGGCCGACCAGGGCATTGCACCGCAGGTGGGTGCGACGGCGCTGGCGCTGATCGGCCTGTTCAACATTGTCGGCACCTGGCTGTTCGGCCTGCTGGGTGCCCGGCGCAACAAGGCCCGCCTGCTGTCGCTGATCTATGCCGCGCGGGCGCTGGCGATCACCTGTTTCGTGCTGCTGCCGCTGTCGCCCCTGAGCTCCATGCTGTTTGCCGCCGCCATCGGCTTCCTGTGGCTGGGCACGGTGCCGCTGACCAACGGGCTGATTGCCGGCGTGTTTGGCGTGGAATACCTGTCGATGCTGGGCGGCGTGGTGTTCATGGCGCACCAGGTCGGCAGCTTCTTTGGTGTCTGGCTGGGCGGGCTGCTGTTTGACCGCACTGGCAGCTACGGTCTGGTGTGGTGGATGAGCGTGGGGTTGGGCATGGCCGCCGCCTTCCTGTGCTTGCCGATCCGCGAAGAACGGGTGCCGCGGCTGGCCGTGGCCGGGGCCGCGGCATGATGCGGGTGCTGGGCGGGCTGTTGCTGGCACTGGCACTGGCGCTGGGGTTCTGGGCCTATCTGCGTGCCGATGCGGTGCTGACTTTTGCCGGTCTGGCGGGCATGTGCCGCTGACGGCGCTGCAATGCCCGCGCCATGGGGATAGAATGCGCGCTGATCTTTGCCTGTCATGGCCTGACTGACCCATGTTCCGAGCCTTGCCTGCCGCGCAGCGTCGCGCGGCGCGCGCGCATCTGCGTGCGGGTGGCGTACTGGCCTACGCTACCGAATCCTGTTTTGGCCTTGGCTGCCTGCCGGGCAACGCGCGCGGCCTGCGCACCATCCTGCGCCTGAAGGGGCGTCCCAACCACAAGGGCATGATCGTGGTCGGACGGCGCTTTGCTGACCTGCGCCGGCTGGTCCGGCCGGTGGACGCTGCCGGGCAGGCCCGGCTGATGTCCCGCTGGCCGGGGCCGACCACCTTCCTGCTGCCGGCCGACCGGCGGGTGCTGCCGCTGTTGCGCGGCCGGCACCGCACGTTGGCCGTACGCGTGTCGGCGCACCACGGGGTAGCCATGCTGACCCGCGACCTCGGGCCGCTGGTGTCGACTTCGGCCAACTTTGCCGGCAAGGTGTCGCTCAAGAATGCTGCTGCCTGCCGGCGTACTTTCGGGCAGGAAGTCATGGTCCTGCCAGGCCGGACCGGCCGGGCCAGACGGCCGTCGGCCATCATCGATTTTGCCAGCGGGCGCGTGTTGCGCTAGATTGCCCGCGCCGCTTTGTTTGCGTATGTCTTATTGAACCCAAGGTACTGTCGTGGAAGCCACTCAATCCCTGTCGGTCGTCCAGCTGATTCTGGACGCCAGTCTCCCGGTCCAGCTCATCATGGCACTGCTGGTCGCCATGTCGGTCCTGTCGTGGACGCGCATCCTCACCAAGGCGGTGGAAGTCCGGACCGCGCGTCGTCACACCGAGGATTTCGAACGGGCCTTCTGGAGCGGCACTGACCTCAACCACATCTACCAGCAGGTGTCGGCCAAGCCTGACGGCATCGGCATGGAAAAGATCTTCCAGTCCGGCTTTGCCGAATTCCTCAAGCTGCGCCGTCAGCCCGGCGGCGAGCTGTCCGACATCATGGACGGCACCCGCCGCGCCATGAAGGCCGCTGCCCAGCGCGAGCTGGACGATCTGGATCGTCACACCTCGTTCCTGGCCACCGTGGGGTCGGTCAGCCCGTACATCGGTCTTTTCGGCACCGTGTGGGGCATCATGCACGCCTTCATCGGCCTGGGGAATGCCGGCAACGCCACGCTGGCGACCGTGGCACCGGGCATTGCCGAAGCGCTGATCGCTACCGCGATCGGCCTGTTTGCCGCCATTCCGGCAGTGGTGGCGTACAACCGTTTTGCCTACGACATCGACCGCTTTGCCACCCGCTTCGACACCTTCATGGAGGAGTTTTCCAACATCCTCCAGCGTCAGGCGGCCAAGTAAGCGCGCCGTTCAGCGTTGAAGAAAAACCGGGCCGTCAGCGGCCCGGTTTTTTCATGCCTGTTCTTCAGCCAAGGGCAAAGTCCGCGGCAAAGCGGGCGTGCAGGGCGGTGGTGTCGAAGAGCGGCAGCGACGTGTCGCCGGCCGACACCAGCAGCGGGATTTCGGTACAGCCCAGCACCACGCCCTGGGCGCCGGCTGCGGCCAGCCGGCCGATGATGTCGAGGTAGGCCGTGCGCGAGGCCGGGCGGATGTCGCCGAGGCACAGTTCGTCGTAGATGATGCGGTGGACGGTGGCACGGTCGTCGGCCTCCGGCACCAGCACCCGGATGCCCCGGGCTTCCAGCCGGGCGCGGTAGAAGTCCTGCTCCATGGTGAAGCGGGTTCCCAGCAGGCCGACACAATCGAGGCCGGCAGCCCGGATGGCGGCGGCAGTGGCGTCGCCGATGTGCAGGAACGGCAGGTCCGTGGCCGCCTGCATGGCCGGGGCCACCTTGTGCATGGTGTTGGTACACAGCACGACGGCGTCGGCACCGGCTGCCTCCAGCTGGCGGCAGGCGCGGGCCAGCAGTGCGCCGGCAGCGTCCCAGTCACCGCAGGCCTGCAAGGCTTCCACTTCGGCAAAGTCCACGCTGACCAGCACCAGCCGGGCCGAGTGCAGGCCGCCCAGGGCCGCTTTGGCGTGTTCGTTGAGCAGACGGTAGTAGGTGGCAGTGGATTCCCAGCTCATGCCGCCGATCAGGCCGAGGGTTTTCATGCAGGCTCCAGAGGGCAAAGACGCCATCCTTGCCGGCTGGCGCCGGACTGGCAAGCCTTGCCGGCATGAAACATGAAAAAGGCCGCCCGGACCGGGGCGGCCTGACGGCATGCGGGGGCATCAGCCCAGCTTGAGCGAGGTCCAGGTGCGGTTGAGGTCGCGGCGCGCCTTCATCGGCACTTCTTTCAGCAGGATCAGCTTCTGCCTGGCCGGGTCGGCCATGATCACCTTGTTGGCCTTGATGTCCGGCCTGAAGTACGGCGTGGCGGCGGTGTTCGGGTTGACCGCACCCATGATGTTCGACACGTCGGCCGCGTTCTTGCCGTCGAGCAGGAAGTTGACGAACTGGTTGGCCAGGTCCGGCCGCCTGGCACCCTTGAGGATCACCAGGCTGTCGAGGCCGAGGATGTTGCCTTCCTTTTGCAGGTTGTAGCCGATGGTGAACGGCCGTTTGGCCGCCCTGGCGTCGTGCATGGCCTGGAAGAAGTCGTTGGTGAAGCCATGCACCAGCCAGATGTTGCCGACGGTCAGTTCCTTGATGTAGCTCTGGTTGTTGAACGCGGCCCAGTAGGGCTTGGCTTTCCTGATGACGTCGGCGGCGGCCTTGAGGTTGGCCGGCGAGAGGTCGTTGGGGTCCCGGCCGAGATACATCAGAGCGGCAGCCACCAGCTCGCGCTGGCTGTCCATCACCGTGACCTTGCCCTTCAGCCTGGCAAGGATCTGCGGGTCAAAGATGGCGGCCCAGCTGTCGGTGGGAATGCCGAGTTCCTTGATCTTCTGCTCGTTGTAACCGATGGCGGTGATGCTGGAGAGCAGCGGGGCACCGACCCTGTTGCCCGGATCGAATTCGGCGTTGAGCCTGAGGTAGCCCGGATTGAGGTTCTTGAAATTGGGGATCTTCGCCTTGTCGAGCGGCTGGGTCTTGCCCTGCTTGATCAGGATGTCCATGGCGTAGGCGGTCGGAACCACCATGTCGTAGCCCGAGGCGCCGGCGGCAAGCTTGGCCAGCATCTCCTCGTTGTCGCCGTAATAGTCTTCCTGGACGCTGCACTGGCAGAGGGCCTCGAAACGCTTGATGGTTTCCGGGGCGATTTCGTTGTTCCAGTTGAACACCCTGAGCACATCCTTCGCCATGACCGGGCCCGACAGGGCGGTGAGCGTGGCGATGAGAACGAGCTTGTTCATAGGGCAAAGATCCTCAAAAAAGTTGGACGGAGAAAGGTCAGGGAGGCAAGGGAATTCCCGCAGGGTTACAGGTTGACGAGGTTGTCGCGGTGGATGAGCTCCGGCTCGCCGACATAGCCGAGCAGGCGTTCGATGTCGCGGGTCGGGTGGCGCATGATCATGCGGGCCTCGTCAGAGGAATAGTTGGCCAGTCCGCGGGCCACTTCGCGGCCATCGCTGTTGACGCAGGCCACGGCGTCGCCGCGCAGGAATTCGCCCTCCACCGCGATGACGCCGATCGGCAGCAGGCTGGTGTGGCGGGCGGTGACGGCGCGGGCGGCCCCGTCGTCGAGTACCAGCCGGCCGGCCAGCCGCAGGTGGTCGGCCAGCCACTGCTTGCGTGCTGCCCAGCGGTCGTTCTGCGCCACCAGCTGGGTGCCGATGGCTTCGCCGTCCGCCAGCCGGGACAGCACGTTGGCTTCGCGGCCGCAGGCGATGACGGTGGTGGCGCCGCTGCGGGCGGCCCGCTTGGCGGCGAGGATCTTGGTCAGCATGCCGCCGGTACCGACGCTGCTGCCGGCGCCGCCGGCCATGGCTTCCAGCTCCGGGTTGCCGGCGCAGGCTTCGTGGACGAACTCGGCATCCGGATGCTTGCGCGGATCGGCGGTATACAGCCCTTGCTGGTCGGTGAGGATCACCAGTGCGTCGGCCTCGATCAGGTTGGTCACCAGCGCGCCGAGGGTATCGTTGTCGCCAAGCTTGATCTCGCTGGTCACCACGGTGTCGTTTTCGTTGATGATCGGCACCACGTTGAGCGACAGCAGGGTCAGCAGGGTGGTGCGGGCGTTGAGGTAGCGGGTGCGGTCGGCCATGTCCTCGTGGGTCAGCAGCACCTGGGCGGTTTTCAGGTTGTGGGCGGTGAACACGCGCTCGTAGGCTTCGCACAGGCCCATCTGGCCGACGGCGGCAGCGGCCTGCTTTTCGTGCACGGCCGACGGTTTGGCGCTCCAGCCCAAGCGCTTGATGCCTTCGGCGATGGCGCCGGAACTGACCAGCACCACTTCCTTGCCCCGGCGCATCAGGTCGGCGATTTCGGAGGCCCAGCGTTCCAGGGCGGCATGGTCGAGCCCGGCACCGTCGTTGGTGACAAGACTCGATCCGACTTTGACTACGATGCGGTGGGCGGAATGGATGACCGATTGCATTGGGACGACTCCAGCAAGACAAACGGCGGCGGAACGCGCCCGTCGCCGTTTCAGGAAGATTTGCCCCGGATTATCGCCGGGGGGTGGCAAGCGAGGGAAGGGCCTGTGGTCAGTTTTTGCCGCATACCGGACAGGCCGGGTCGCGAACCAGCCGCATGCGTCGCCATTCGCCGCTGCGGCCGTCCAGCAGCTGGAGCTGGCCGGCGGCCTGCGAGGGCAGGCCCAGCAGCAGTTTCAGGGCCTCCATGGCCTGGAGGGAGCCGATGACACCGACCAGCGGGGCGAACACACCGAACAGGGCGCACGGGCCGTCGCTGGTTTCGCCCTCGTCGGGGAACAGGCAGTGGTAGCAGCCGGTGTGCGGCGTGCGGTAGTCGAAGACGGCGAGCTGGCCGTCAAACCGTACGGCCGCACCGCTGACCAGCGGAACGCCGGCGGCAACACAGGCACGGTTGACGGCATGGCGGGTGGCAAAGTTGTCGCAGCAGTCGAGTACCACGTCGGCTTCGGCCACCAGGGCGGCCAGTCGCTGGCCTTCGACGCGTTCGGCCACGGCGCGCAGGCAGATGTCGGGGTTGAGGTCGCGCATGCGCCGGACGGCGGATTCGGCCTTGTTGTCACCCAGCCGGTCGCAGGCATGGATGATCTGCCGTTGCAGGTTGGTCAGGTCGACGGTGTCGTCGTCGCAGATGGTGAGGGTGCCGACGCCGCTGGCGGCGAGGTAGAGTCCGGCCGGGCTGCCCAGTCCGCCGGCGCCGATCACCAGGGCGTGGCTGGACAGCAGTTTTTCCTGACCGGCGATGTCGATGTCCGGCAGCAGGATGTGGCGGGAATAACGGATCAGCTGTTCATCGTGCATGATGGGCGGGCAGGTAGGGCGAACGGCCCATCCTACACCCGCCCTGGACGGGGTTACACCTCTTCGGTGGCAACCTTGCGGCTGAAACGGACTCCCAGCTGCTTGAGCTTGCGGTAAAGGTGGGTGCGTTCGAGACCGACCTTGAGGGCGACCCGGCTCATGTTGCCGTTTTCCAGCGCGATGTGGTACTCGAAATAGCGGCGCTCGATCTGTTCGCGCAGTTCACGCAGCGGCTGGTCAAAGTCGAATCCCAGCTCTTCCACCGGTTTTTCGACCCGGAACTGGCTCAGCACCCGGTTGACCTCGGGGGCGTCGATGGTGTCGTCGCCGATGGTCAGTGCCAGGCTCTTGATCAGGCTTTTGAGCTGCTCCAAGTTGCCCGGCCATTCGTACTGGCGCAGGGCATTGAGGGCCGCAGTGGTGAAGCGCTTGAGCGGTGCCTGGCGACTTTCCACCAGCTCGGCCAGGACCTGGTTGCTGAGGTCGGGGATGTCGTCGGCGTGTTCGCGCAGGGCCGGAACCGGCACGATCAGGCTGGCCAGTTCGGTCAGCAGGCGGTTGTCGTATTCCGGATCGGTCAGCAGTTCGGCCAGCGGGCGGCTGCAGGCCACCAGCACCCGGACGTTGTAGCGGTCCAGCTTGGACAGCATGAACAGCAGTCCCTGCTGCGCACGGCGTCCCAAGTGGGCGATGTCGCCCAGCCACAGCACGCCGTTGTTGGCCTTCTGCAGCAGTTCCAGCGGTGAATCGGCCAGCAGTTCCGGCTTGGTGAGTGCCACCCACGGCGTATTCTTCTGGTGCAGGGCCCGGGCGACCAGCTCGAAGCCGACGCCGGCTTCGCCGGTCAGCAGCACCGGTGTCTTGAGCGTGGCCACACGCTCAAGGTCCTGCTTGAGTGTCTGCATCGGGCCGCTCTTGCCGAGCTTGGCCAGGTCCAGTGTGTGCGCGCCCTGCATGTCGCCGTACTTGAGCGCCCGCTGGATGGTGGACAGCAGCTTGGCCAGCGCGATCGGCTTTTCCAGGAAGTCGAACGCGCCGATGCGGGTGGCTTCGACGGCGGTATCGATGCTGGCATGGCCGGACATCATGATGACCGGCATGTTGAGCTGGCCCGATTTGGCCCACTCTTTCAGCAGGGTGACGCCGTCGCAGTCCGGCATCCAGATGTCCAGCAACACGGCGGCCGGACGGGTCTGGCTGCGCAGCTGCCGGGCGGCTTCGGCGTTTTCGGCCAGTGCCACGGTATAGCCTTCGTCAACCAGGATTTCCGACAACAGTTCACGGATACCGACTTCGTCATCGACGATCAGGATGTCACTGCTTCGCATTTTGTCTCCGAAAGCGGCAGGGTGACGCACAGACGCGCGCCGTGTGGTTCGAGGTTTTCGGCGTGCACCGTACCGCCATGTTCTTCGATGATTTTCTTGACCACAGCCAACCCCAGCCCGGTGCCCTTGGTCTTGCCGGTGACATAAGGTTCGAAGGCCCGCGCCAGCATTTCGGGCGGGAATCCGGGACCATTGTCAGACACAGCAAGAACGATGCCGTTGGCATGAAGTGCCGTGCTAATTTGTATCATTGCTCCCGGTACGTCAAGCGTCGCGTCCTGCGCATTGACCACCAGATTGTGGATGACCTGCCGCAGGAGTGCGGCGTCGGCCACGATCGGCAGCGGGTGCGGACACAGCGCCAGCCGGACGGACGGATTGGATTCGTACAGCAGGGCCACCTCGCTGACCACGGCATTGAGGTCCGTCGGCGTCATCTGGCCGGCCGGTGCACGCGCGTAATCACGGAACGCATCGACCATGCCCTTGAGGGCCGCCACCTGCTTGATGATGGTATCGGTCGAGCGGGTCAGGAAATCCGCACCCGCTTCGTCCAGCCTGGGGCTCAGCTTCATGGCCAGCCGTTCGGCCGACAGCTGGATCGGTGTCAGCGGATTGCGGATCTCATGGGCCAGCCGGCGCGCCACTTCGCGCCATGCCGCATCACGCTGGGCATGCACGAGATCGGTCACGTCGTCGAATACCACCACCCAGCCCGCAGTCTCCGGCAGCCGGCTGGCACGCACCAGCAGCAGCCGGTCGTCGGTCAGTTCCACCTGCTGCTGCCAGTCACCGTCAGTCTCGAAATGCTGGTAGAGCATGGTCACCAGCGGTTCCAGCTCCGGCTGCCAGACCAGCCATTCCGGCAGCGGATACTGGCCCAGCCGGTCAAAGTCCGCCTCCAGGATGCGGGCAGCACTCTGGTTGGAGGCGGTCAGCCGCAACTCGCCGTCGAAGGCCAGCACGCCGGCGGTCAGCGAGGTCAGCAGGCGCTCAAGATAGGCGCGGTTGGCTTCGATCTCGGCCCGCGCAGCTTCTTCGGCGCTGCGCGACTCGGCCAGCTGGCGCGTCATCCGGTTGAAAAGCGCAGTCAGGATGCCCAGCTCGTCACGGCGGTAGATCGGATGCTGGCGGGAAAAGTCGCCCTGGGCCACCGCCCGGGTACCGGCTGCCAGCGCCGTCAGCGGTGCCGACATGCGGCGCGACAGCACCGCGCCGATGGCCACGGCGGCAAACAGCGACAGCAGCAGTGTCATGCCGAGGGTCAGGCGGTAAAACGACTTGAGGCCGTCGCGGGCTAGCACCAGTTGCCGGTAATCGGCCCGTGCGGCTTCCACCGCATCGGCGTCGGCAGCCAGCAGCTCCGGTACCGGCTGGGTGGCCAGCAGTACCAGGGGCGATCCCCAGCCCAGCCGGTCAAAGCGGTGGGCCACCACCAGTTCCA
This sequence comes from Laribacter hongkongensis DSM 14985, assembly GCF_000423285.1. Classification (NCBI taxonomy): domain Bacteria; kingdom Pseudomonadati; phylum Pseudomonadota; class Betaproteobacteria; order Neisseriales; family Aquaspirillaceae; genus Laribacter; species Laribacter hongkongensis. Next base: position 169,065 of record NZ_AUHR01000007.1, on the reverse strand, counting down.
GCCCCTTGCCGTCGAGGGTGGGCAGGATGGCTTGCCAGCGGCCCTGCGGATCCAGGTCGAGCGTGGCCGGCAGGTGCGGCGCCGCATTGTCGCCCGGACCAGCGTCCCGCGTAGTGACGGCGATCAGCTGGCCGGAGCCGTCAAACAGGGCCAGTTCGCGTACGCCCAGCTGCGCACGCAGGCGCGGCAGGCGTTCGCCGTAGGTGGCCGGCGAGGCCAGGGCCAGATCATCGGCAGCGGCATCGGCCCGGCTGGCCAGGTTGGCCAGCAGCACGTCGAGCGCCGAGCGGCCCAGGTTCAGCCCCCGGTCCAGTGCCGTTTCGATGTTGACGTTGAACCAGCTCTCGATGCTGCGGTTAAGGAACTGTACCGACATGGTGAACACCAGGATGCCGGGCAGGACTGCCACCAGCATGAACAGCGTGGTCATGCGCAGCGTCAGCTTGGCGCCGAACACCCGCTGGCGCACGGCGCGGCGCATGCGCAGGAGCTCGCGTCCCAGGAACAGGGCCAGCCCGAGTCCCAGCAGGGCATTGAGTCCCAGCAGCAGCCAGTAGTGGTCGGAGAGCAGCGAGGTGCTGCCGGAAGCCTGTGCCAGCAGGTAGAGCAGTACCAGTCCCAGAAGGCCGGTCGCCACGATCAGGCTGTTGATCATGGGGTTTCTCCGCTGACGGTGATCCAGCCGGAATCCAGCGACCAGTCGGTGGATTTCAGGATGTTGAGCTGGAACGGCTTGGGCAGCTGGGCGGTATCCAGCCGCAGCCGCAGCCGGCCGGCAAACGACTTGAGCGGCTGGCCGTCGACGCTGCTGCGCGGCAGTACCTGCCAGTAGCGGGCCGAGCCGATCATCGCCAGGGCGTCCTCAAGTCTGGCAAAGCTCAGGTACAGGCCACCGAAATTCACCCGGTACTGGCGGGTCAGCGGATGCCAGCTCAGGCGGTAGAACTGGCTGATTTCCGGTGAAAATCCGCTGGTCAGTTCCTGCCACCACGAGGTCGAGCGCGGGCGGGTCAGTTCGAACTCCAGCCGGAAGGTCAGGGTGACGCCCTGCTCCAGGGCTTCGACGAGGGTGGGGTTGAGGGTGACGGCAAAGCGGCTGTTGACGACCAGGCTGCCGTCGGACAACACCAGTTCGGCCAGCCGGTTTTCCAGCGGCGCTGCGGCGGCATGGGCCGCGGGCTGAAGGCCGACCAGGGCCAGCAGCAATGCCGCCAGCGCCAGCCAGTTGTGCCAGCGGCGGGAAGGGTCAGCGGCGGACGAGCACGGCATAGTAGAAGCCGTCGTGCGTGTCGTCCGGAACCAGTTGCAGGTCGCGTTCAAGGGCGGCATCGGCATGGCGAGCAAGGAAGGCATCGATCTGCTCGCGGTTTTCGGTCGGAAAAATCGAGCAGGTAGCGTATAGCATTTTGCCGCCACTGGCGACGAGCGGCCAGAGCGCGTCGGCAATGCGCCGCTGGGTCTGGGCAAACTGGTTGAGGTCGCTGGAACGGCGCGTCCACTTGATGTCGGGATGGCGGCGCACCACGCCGGAGGCTGAGCAGGGAACGTCGGCCAGGATGCGGTCGAACGGCCGGCCGTCCCACCAGGCCGCCGGGGTGGCGGCATCGCCGCGCACTACGCGGGCGTGCAGTCCCAGACGCTCCAGGTTCTGGCTGACGCGGGCCAGCCGGCGGGCATCGGCATCCAGCGCGGTCAGGTCGAGCGTGCGGGCCTCCAGCAGGTGGCCGGTCTTGCCGCCCGGTGCGGCGCAGGCGTCCAGCACGCGCATGCCGTCGGCTACGTCAAGCAGGCCGGTTGCCAGCTGGGCACCAGCATCCTGCACCGAGCACAGGCCTTCGAAAAAGCCTGGCAGCTGGCTGACCGGGCACGGGCTGACCAGCTTGATGGCGGCGTCTTCGAGCAGGGTGGCGGCATGGCCGTGGCTGGCCAGCTCGTTGAGGTACTCGGCCGGTTCGACCCGGCGGGTGTTGACGCGCAGGGTCATCGGCGGATGCTGGTTGCTGGCACCCAGCACGGCTTTCCAGTCGCGCGGATAGGCCCGGCGCACGGCGGCAATCCACCATTCCGGGTGGTTCCAGTGCGCCACGGTATCGCGTTGCAGCAGCTGCTCCAGTTCGTCCTGCCGGCGCTGGGCATTGCGCAGCACGGCATTGACCAGTCCTTTCAGCCGCGGGGCGGCCTCGCTGGCGGCGCGGACGGCATGGTCGACGATGGCGTAGGGGGCTGCGCGGGTGGCTTCGAGCTGGTACAGCGCCACGATCAGCAGTCGGTCGACTACCGGATCGGTCAGCGGGCGTTCCAGCAGATGGTCGAGCTTGACGCGCAGGCGTCCGTAACGCCGGAGTGAGCCGTGGGTGAGATCCAGCAGCTGGGCGCGGCGGTCACCGGTGATGTGGGCGGCCTCGCTGCTCATGACGTCGGTCAGGTTGTGGCCGGACAGCGTCGCGTCGAGAATGCGGGCGGCTAGGAGCTGGTTCTGGTACATGGCAAAAGAAACAGCCACGGAGTGCCGTGGCTGTCGAAAAATCAACCGCTTGGATTATACGCTTGCGAGCCGGCTCATGACCAATCGCCGCGAGCCATGGCCTCCAGGCGGTTGATGCGTTCTTCGGTGCGCGGGTGGGTACGGAAGAGGTCACTCATGCTGCGCTGGCCCGACAGCGGGTTGATGATCATCATCTGTGCGGTTTCCGGATGGGCTTCGGCTGCCGGCAGGTAGCGTCCCTGGGCGTAGTACTCGATCTTGCGCAGGGCCGCAGCCAGCGCCAGCGGGTCGCCGGAGATTTCCGAGCCGATGCGGTCGGCACCGAATTCGCGGGTGCGCGAGATCGCCATCTGGATCAGCGAGGCCGCGATCGGGGCGAGGATCGAGACCAGTAGCATGACGATGGGGTTGGTGCCACCTTCTTCGTCGCGGTTGCTGCTGAAAATCGATGCAAACATGGCCATGTTTGCCAGTGCGGAAATGGCACCGGCCACGGTGGCCGAAAGGGTGGAGATCAGCGTGTCGCGGTTGCGTACGTGTGCCAGTTCATGCGCCATGACGCCGCGCAGTTCGCGGTAATCCAGGAGGCGCAGGATGCCGGTGGTGGCCGCCACGGCTGCATGCTGCGGATCGCGGCCGGTGGCAAAGGCGTTGGGCTGCTCTTCGTCGATGATGTAGACACGCGGCATGGGCATGCCGGCACGCTGCGCCAGCTCGGCCACCATGCCGTAAAACTCGGGCGCGATGCTGGCATCGACTTCGTGCGCGTTGTACATGCGCAGCATCATCTTGTCGGAATTCCAGTAGGCCCAGAGATTGAGCCCACCACCCAGCAGAAGGGCGATCAGCATGCCGCCCTTGCCGCCAATGGCCCCACCGACGATGCCGAACAGCGCCAGGATGCCGGCCATCAGTATGGTGGTCTTGATCCAGTTGTTGGTCATGGTGAGCCTTTCGTCAGTCGTCACAAAACGTTTGCATGACAGGTGTGCCGTGCAAAATATTTCATCATTTCAACGACTGGCGCTTAAGTCGGGCTTAGGCCCGGCCGGCCCGGGCCAATTAGCGGAAATCCTTGACGACATGCTGCTGGCGCCGGCTCACCGCCACCCGCTCGGGTGAACCGTTGAGCATGACATGCCAGACACCTTCGGTATTGCGCTCGAAACCGGCAATGGCGTGGCGCATGACGAGACAGTTGCGGTGCACGCGCACGACCAGCGGGCCGTACTCGTGTTCCAGCTGGGTCAGCGGCACGTCGAGCAGGTGCTCGCCGTCTTGCGTGCGCAGGGTGACGTACTTGAGTTCGGCCTTGAGGAACAGGGCGGATTCGACCGGGATCAGCTTGACCCGGCCGCGCTCGGTGACCGTGAAATGCGCCGGGGGATTGGGATTTTCCGGGCCGGCAACCGGAGCGATGCGGCCCAGGGCATCTGCCAGCCTTTCCGGGCGGACCGGCTTGAGCAGGAAGTCGGTGGCATGCACGTCGAAGGCGCGGACGGCGTGCTGTTCGTCGGTGGTGCAGAACACGATGGCCGGCGGATGGGGCAGGCCGGTCAGCGATTGCGCCAGGGTCAGCCCGTCCATCTGCGGCATCTGGATGTCCACGAAGGCGGCATCCGCCTCGTGGCCGGGGGTGCGGAACCAGGCCAGGGCGGCCAGTCCGTCAGGCAGGCTGGCCAGGACCCTGACCCCTGCGTCGGTAAGTAGCTGGCCCAGGCGGTCGCGGGCCAGAGTGTCGTCGTCGACAATAACTGCGGTTAGAGCATCCATTGCGTTTTGCCGTGCTTTTCGATCAGTGTTCGATAGGCAACAAGCAGACGTTGGAACTTGACGTTGGCCGGGTCGGTATGACGGACGTGCTCGAGGTAGTCGTGAGCCAGCGAAACATGGCTTTCATGCCATCCCTTGCGGTGGACGAACGCCAGGATGGCGTTGACTGCGTTGAGCATGATCTGCATGTTCGACGGCAGTTCTGCCACGGCCTTGTTGAACAGGGCCACGGCTTCGTCCAGCTGGCCTGCCTGCGCCAGCCGCACGGCTTCGTTGTTCAGATCGACTACCGACTGGACGTTTTCGGCAATGATGCGTTTTCCGTCCTCGGCACGCCCTACATCCCGGAACACCTGCTCGATGGTCTCGAGCATCAGCTCATCGTCGTGGTTGTTCTTCACGATCTGCTGTACCAGGGACACCGCCACGTCTTCGCGGCCCGAGTGATAACAGGCACGGACGAATTCGAGTTCGGTGGTTTCGTTCAGCATAGGCGATAGATCGCGATATTTTTCGATTGCGTTGTCGATCAGCTCGCGGCCGCGGTGCGGTTGCCCGGACTGGGTGGCAATCTGGCTGTCGATGACCGTGCCGACCCAGCTGGCCACCTGGTCGTGACGGAACTCGCGCCGCAGGGTGTCGCTGGTCTGCTGGGCCGCCTTGGTTTCGCCGGCCGCCAGCTGGGCCCGGGCCAGTGCCGCGTAGTCGTTGACGCTGCGGTAGGTCGAATACTTGGCCAGATCGATGGTGCGCGACAGCGCCGACTGCGCGGTGGAAAAATCCCCTGCCTTCATCGACACTTCGGCCAGCTTGCGCTGGCGGCGGACCACCACCGACGACAGCTGGGCGGCCTGCTGCAACACCTGCTTGGCGTTGACCGGGTCCTGCTGGGATTCGTAGATGCGGGCAAGCCAGTCGTAGCACTCCATCACGCGCGGATTGTCGTCGAGCACCTCCTCGAAAAGCTGCCTGGCGCGCGGATAGTCCTTTTCGCTGGTCAGCGACTTGGCCAGCCCCAGCTGGGCCCACGGCAGCGCCTTGATCGCCAGCACCTGCTCGTAGACCGACTTGCCGGTCAGGTGGTCACCGATCTTCAGTGCCAGCGAGCCCTTGAGCTTGAGGAAGTCCATCATGAATTCATCGCGCGCACCGATGCGGCGGTCGCATTCGGCAATGGCCGTCAGGTATTCCTCTTTCATCAGCGCCTGGTCGACCGTCTTGAAGGCATCGCGCTTGCGCATGGCCTTGTCGAGCCGCTGGCGCAGCTTTTCGCCGGTGAACGGCTTGAGGAGATAACCGTCCGGGGCCAGCTCCGCCGCGCTGATCACCCGCTCCACCCGTGCCTCGGCCGTGATGATCATGAACACGCTCGACGGCTTGAGCAGGTTGCGTTCCTTGGCCTCCTGAAAGAGGTAGAGGCCGTCGTAATCGTTGCCCAGGTCGTAGTCGCACAGCACCACGTCAAAGTCGAAACGGGCCAGCTTGGCCAGCGCATCCGACGCCCGGTTGGCGTATTCGACCTTGTTGGCGCCGAACGTGGCCAGCGTCATGGAAATGGCGCGCTGCATGTCCGGCACGTTGTCGATGATCAGGAACAGTTTCCTGGCGTACGGGTTGTCATCACGGGTCTGCACCCGGGCCGGACGCAGGGATAGCTGGTTGTGGGGAGCGGTCGGTTGGGACATAAATACCTCAGAGGGGCGTCAGGCGGGCATAGCGCAGGTCCAGCCATTTGCTGCCGTGGTCGGTGAAGTTCACCTCGACCCGGGCTTCATCCGGCTGGCCTTCGGCGCGCACGATGACGCCGATACCAAATTTGGGATGGGCGACAGTCTGGCCGATTCGCAGTCCGCCGGCCAGTATGACGTTAGTCTTGACCGGTCGCGGCGCGGCCGGAACCGGAGCCGCCGTCCGTGGTGCGGCCGGGCTGCCGTTGACCGGCGCCAGCAGCGGCAGCGGAATCTCGTCCAGGAAGCGCGACGGCAGCGGATAGCGCGACTGGCCGTGCAGCATGCGCGACTGGGCGCACGACAGCGTCAGCCGGCGGCGGGCGCGGGTGATGGCGACGTACATCAGCCGGCGCTCTTCCTCCAGCCCGTCCGGGTCGGAAAAACTCTGTTCGTGCGGGAACAGGCCTTCTTCCAGCCCGGTCACGAACACGCTGTCGAATTCCAGCCCCTTGGCCGCGTGCACGGTCATCAGGGTCAGCGCCGTTTCGCCGGGCGTGGCCTCGTGGTCGCCGGCTTCCAGCGCCGCGTGGGTCAGGAATTCCGTGACGGTCTGTGCCGGATCGTCGGGCTGGAAACCGACGGCGGCGTTGACGAGTTCATCGAGGTTTTCCAGCCGGTCGGCGCCGTCCTTGTCGGCCTGGTACAGGGCGCGCAGTCCGCTGGCGTCGATGATGTGGCTGACCAGTCCGGCAAAATCCAGCCGGGCGGCATCCCCTTGCAGCGATTCGATCAGCTGCACGAAGCGGCCGACGCTGGCGGCGGCCCGGCCGCCGGTACGGCAGGCCCCCTGCCACAGGCTGGTGCCGGCTTCGCGGGCGTGGGCCTGGATCGATTCGACGGTGCGGGCACCGATGCCGCGCGCCGGCACGTTGATGACGCGCAGCAGCGCATTGTCGTCGTCCGGGCTGGCCACCAGCCGCAGGTAGGCCAAGGCGTGCTTGATTTCCTGGCGCTCGAAAAAGCGCAGGCCGCCGACCACCCGGTAGGCGATGCCGGCCTGGAACAGGGCGTGTTCGAGTGCCCGGCTCTGGGCATTGCTGCGGTAGAGCACGGCCATGTCCGACAGCTCGACGCCTTCGCGCCGGCGCAGGCGCACTTCTTCGGCGACGAATTCCGCTTCGTCGGCGTCGTTCCAGCCACGGTAGACGCGGATGGCTTCGCCGGCAGCGTCGTCGGTCCACAGCGATTTGCCCAGCCGGCCGTGGTTGTGGGCAATCACGGCGTTGGCGGCATCGAGGATGGTGCCGGTGGAGCGGTAGTTCTGCTCCAGCCGGACCGGTTCGGTGATGTGGTAGTCGCGCAGGAAGTCGTGCATGTTGCCGATTTCCGCACCGCGGAAGGCGTAGATCGACTGGTCGTCGTCCCCCACGGCAAACAGGGTGGCCGCGGGGCCGGCGAGGCAGCGCAGCCACTGGTACTGCAAGCGGTTGGTGTCCTGGAATTCGTCGACCAGGATCTGGTTGAAGCGCGACTGGTAGTGGGCGCGCAGGGCTTCGTTGCCGGTCAGCAGTTCGAAGCTCGCCAGCAGCAGCTCGGCGAAATCCACCACGCCTTCGCGGCGGCACTGGCGCTCGTATTCGCGCCAGATGTCGATCAGCCGGCCGTCGAAGGCGCTGGCGGCCTGCACGCGGTCCGGGCGCAGTCCCTGTTCCTTGTGGCGGTTGATGAACTGCATCAGCTGGCGTGGCGGATAGGTGTCGTCGGACAGGTTGAGCGCCTTCAGGAGCCGCTTGATGGCAGCCAGCTGGTCCTGGCTGTCGAGGATGGTGAAGGTGGCCGGCAGGCCGGCGTCGCGGTGGTGCAGGCGCAGAAGGCGGTGCGCCAGCCCGTGGAAGGTGCCGATCCACATCATGCGCGGATTGACCGGCAGCATGGCGCCGACGCGGGTCTGCATCTCGCGGGCGGCCTTGTTGGTGAAGGTGACGGCCAGCACGCTGGCTGGCGAGGCTAGGCCTTCGCGCAGCAGCCAGGCAATGCGGCTGGTCAGCACCCGGGTCTTGCCGCTGCCGGCTCCGGCGAGCACGAGCGCGTGGCTGCGGGTCGTAACGGCGGCGAGCTGCGCCGGATTGAGGCCGGCGAGGAAATCGGAATTCATGGCGGGTTCACGGCAAGACAATCGGCTGATTCTACCAATTTCTGCCTGACGCCCGGCGACAGCGGGCGGCTTGAATTCAAACAGTCGTTTGATGCATGATGGAGGAATGTGCCCGGGCGGGCTTTACGATAAAGGGAATTCCATGCCGCAACTTCGCTGCGAGCGTACTGGCGACGTGTTCGTGATCACCCTCGACAATCCGGCGGCAGCCAATGCGCTGGACGACACCACGCTGGACGAGTTCAACGCCCATCTGGACGCCATCGAGGCCACCGAGGGCAACGTGGCGTTGCTCATCACCGCCGAGGACGACAAGTTCTTCAGCAACGGCATCAACCTTGCCGCCATGCAGGACAAGGGCGGCATCACCTATCTGGTCAGCGATTTCGTCCCGCGGCTCGACCGTCTGCTGGTGCGGCTGGCGTGGTTCGGCTGCCCGACCGTCTGCGCCATCAACGGCCACGCCTTCGGCGGCGGCGCCCTGATCGCTTCGGTCTGCGACTTCCGCACCATGCGTGCCGACCGCGGCTTCTTCTGCTTCCCCGAAGTCGACATCAAGCTGCCGTTCACGCCGGTGATGACCGATTGCGTGGGTAACCTGCCCAACGAGGCGGCCCGCCGCCGCATGGCACTGACCGGCCAGCGGGTGGGCGGCAGCGACATGCTGGCCCTCGGGCTGGTCGAGGCCGTGTGTCCGGCAGACGAACTGGCAGCCGCCTCGCTGGCGCTGGCCGCCCAGCTGGCGCAGAAACACCGGCCGACCTACACCGCCATCAAGCGCAGCCTGCTGGCGCCGCGCTGGCAGAAGTGGCTGGCCTGACCGGCTGACAGGGCTTGGTCTGCTGCGGGCGCGCGGGTATCCTCGCGCCCGTTTCCGTTTATTGCCGAAAGTCACGCCATGCAACTCGAACGCCTGCTGCACCGCGAAGGCTGGTCCTCGCGCAAGGGCTGCCGCATCCTGATCAACCAGGGGCGCGTGTGCGTGGCCGGCGAGGTGGCCGACGATCCGGGGCTGGAAGTCGAGCCCGAAGGGCTGGCCTACTCGGTGGACGACGAGGCCGCCATTGCCCGCGAACACCTGTACCTGATCCTCAACAAGCCGCTGGACCTCGAATGCTCGCGCAAGCCGACCGTGCGTACCGGCGTGCTGACCCTGTTCCCGCCGCGCTATTCCGAGCGCGGTGTCCAGCCGGTGGGGCGGCTGGATGCCGACACGTCCGGGCTGCTGCTGCTGTCGGACGACGGCCAGTTCATCCACCGCATCACCTCGCCCAAACATCTCGTCCCCAAGACCTACGTGGCCACCTGCGCCCGCCCGGTCGAACCGGAACACCTCCGGCAGCTGCTGGCCGGCGTGGTGCTCAATGACGACCCCGCTCCGGTGGTCGCCCGGTCGGCCCGGACACTGGACGAACACACGCTGGAACTGGTGGTGACCGAAGGCCGCTACCACCAGGTGCGGCGCATGATCGCCGCCGTCGGCAACCATTGCGACGCCCTGCACCGCAGCCGCATCGGCGAGCTGGTCCTCGACGGACTGGCGCCCGGCCAGTGGCGCGAACTCACCGCCGCCGAACTGGCCCTGCTGGGCTGACCTGCTCCGTGAGCAGCTGGCGGAGGCGGCCTTGTCCGCGCCGCCGGGGGCTCCTGACGTAAAGCAGCGGAACCCGGTACAGGGCGGGGCCGGCGTGTCCCGGTTGCCTGCAACGGAGGGTTCCATGGCTTCCTGCCGTTCCGGAAAGCCGTGCACCGCAGGCGGTGCACCTTCAAGTCTCGCTGCCGCCCGCTGCCAGGAGCTGCGGCAGGCAGGAAAAAAGGGCGCCATTGGCGCCCTTTTGCATGTGGCCGTACCGGCTCAGAACAGTCCCAGCCCCTTGGCCATTACGATGGCGATCAGCACCGGAGCCACCCAGCGCAGCAGGAAGCCGACCGCATTCACCACCCAGGCATTGTCCAGCTGGCCGTTGTTGGACAGCTCGCGGGCCATCGGCGACTTGCCCCAGACCCAGCCGGCAAACAGTGCAATGAAGATGCCGGTGCCGGGCATCAGCACGTTCTGGCTCAGGTAGTCGTAGAGGTCAAAGAAGTTCATGCCGAACGGCCTGACGCCGGACAGCAGGCTTTGCGACAGCGCGGCGGTCGAACCGACGGCCGCCAGCAGCAGCACGCACACGATCACCGCCAGCGGGCGCGACCAGCCAAAGCGCTCGGTCAGCACGGCAATCGGCACTTCCAGGATCGACAGCATGGCGCCGGTGGCGGCAATGGCGGTCAGGATGAAGAACAGCACCACGAACAGCGTGCCGCCGGGCATTTCGGCAAACACCGCCGGAATGGTGATGAACAGCAGCGACGGCCCGGCCGACGGGGTAAAGCCGAAGGCGAACACGGCCGGAAAGATGGCGATGCCGGCCAGCATCGACACGATCAGGTCAGCGATCATCACCCGCGTGGCGGTGGCCGGAATGTTCTGGTCGGCGCGGAAATAGCTGCCGTAGGTCACCATGGTGCCGATGCCGAGCGACAGCTTGAAAAACGCCAGCCCCAGCGCGGTCAGCACCACGCCGGCCGACAGCTTGGAAAAGTCCGGCCAGAACAGGAATTCCAGCCCGGCCGAGGCGCCCGGCAGCGTCAGGCTGCGCACGCAGATCACCAGCAGCAGGATGAACAGCACCGGCATCAGGCGCTTGGTGACGGCCTCGATGCCCTTGGAGACACCCATCAGGATGATGGCACCGATAAAGGCCAGTACCGCCCACTGCCACAGCAGCGCCTGCCACGGGTCGGTGATCATCGACTCGAACACCCGGCCGGCGACGTTCGGGTCGCTGGTCAGCACCTGGTTGGTCAGTGACTTGAACACGTAGGCAAACACCCAGCCTGCCACTTCGGAATAGAAGGCCAGCACCAGGAAGGCCGCCAGCGCGCCCGCCAGACCGACCAGCCACCAGGGGCGGCGCTTGCCCGGGGTGAGTTTTTCAAACGTGCTGACGGCGTTGGCGCGTGCGGCACGTCCGAGCATGATTTCCGCCATCATCACCGGCAGGCCGACGATCAGCGTGGCCAGCAGGTAGACCACCAGAAAGCTGGCACCGCCGTTGGCTCCGGTCAGATAGGGAAATTTCCAGATGTTGCCAAGACCGACGGCCGAACCGAGGGTGGCAGCCAGCACGCCGAAGGAGCTGGTGAAACCGTCGCGCCTGGAAGCGGGATGAGACATGGGAAGGAGTCGCCGTAAAGGAAAGTCGCGGATTGTGAATTTCCGTTATGGGCGCGACAAGGGGGAGGGGCAAGAAAAATGCTGTCAGAATGGTCTAATGTGTTGACTTGTCCGGATGGAAGGCAGTTTTTTGGCATAAATCCCTGTTTTGATGGTTTTCATGGCAAAAAAATGCCCGGCGCATGGCCGGGCCGTGGGGACGAGGCAACAGTTCAGGTACCGGCCGCCTGGGCCAGTGCCAGCTGCACGCAGGCGTCGGCATGCCGGCGGGCATCGTCCGGACGGTCGAGCTGCTCGAACAGGCGGGTCAGCTCCACCTGCGCCGCCAGCGAGTTGTGCAGGGACACGCTGGCTTCCAGATAGCCCTGCGCCTTGCCCCACAGCTGCTGGGCCAGCGCCAGCCGCCCCAGCAGCAGCAGCAGGCCGGCGTCGCGCGGTTCCTGCGTCAGCCAGACGTCGGCCCGCCGCATGAGGTCCAGCCGGGCCTCGGCATCCAGTGCCGGCACCAGCGGCTGGAGCTCCTGTGCCAGTTCGCCGGAATACTGGGCATCCAGCCGGCGCACCAGCAGGTCAACGGCCTGGGCCGTGTCGCCCAGCGAATGCGCCTGCCGGGCCACCGTGGCGCGCAGGGTATCGTTTTCCCGCTCCTGCGACGGAATGCGGCCCCACCAGCGCTTGAGTTCGGCCGGGTCGATGAAGTGCCGGGCCTGTTCCTGCCATGCGGTCTGGCGATAGCGGCGGGCCTGTTCCGGTTGCAGGGCTTCGGCCTTGAGCAGTTTTTCGGTCAGGGCCAGCACCGCTTCCGGTGCGTGCTGGGTCAGCCGCAGCCGCAACTCCAGCCGCAGGGCAGCGGTCAGGTTGGGCGACAGGCGCCGGGCCTCGGCAATGGCGCGGTCGGCTGCGGCGAGGTCACGCGCGTCCAGCGCCAGTTCGGCGTCGGTCATGTGCCGGGCCAGCTCGGCCGTGGCACCGAGGTCGGACAGCCGCGACAGGTAGGCGTCGCGCTTTTCGGCGTCCTTCATGGCGTGGCTGGCGCGTGCGGCGATCAGCAGGGCCAGCGTGCGGTTGTCTTCCAGCGGCTCGTCGTCCAGCGATTTGACCGCTTCGCGCTCGGCTTTCTGGTAACGGCCCTCGAAAAAGGCCAGCGCGCCCTGGCGCAGGGCCGTGCGGGCCGCGCCGAGCTTGCGTTCGCGCTGGTAGTGGCGCACGCGGTCAGGCAGGGCCAGCGCCACACCAAAGGCCCGCAGGATCAGGTAAAGCGCCAGCAGGGTGGCGATGGTCAGCACCACCATCAGGTTGAGCGACAGCTCCACCCGGTAGGGCGGGAACACCAGGATGGCGTAGCCCTGGCTGATGCCGGCAAACAGCGACACGCCGACCGCGACGGCAAACAGGGCGGTCAACCACAGTACCAGCTTCATGACTGGCCTCCCGTGGCAGGTGTCACCGGCGGGGCCTGGTTCAGGGCCTGGGCGGCCTTGAGGGTGGCGGTCAGTTCCGGCGGTTCCAGCGTCACCGGGCTGTTGGCGAGGTCTTCGACCTGCTTGAGCCAGGCGGCCGTGGCCGGTGTCTGGGTGTCAAAGTAGCGGCGGGCGTAGTCGGCAGCGGCGGTCAGGTCGGCGTGATAGGTGCTGCCCTCGTTGGCCAGCAGCGCCAGCCGGGCGTCCAGCAGCCGCAACTTGAGGTTTTCGCGCAGGAAGAAGCGCTGTTCCGGTGTCAGCAGCAGGGCATCGGGCTTGTCCATGCGCTGGATGCGGATCAGTGACGAGAATCCTTGCCACAGTTCGCGGCCGAACTGCTGCCACGGCGGCAGGGTTTCCAGCGCCGGCGCAGCGGCCGGGGTGGCTGCGGGCTTGCCGCCCGCCACCGGACGGGTGGTTTCGATGCGGTGGGCGTCCACCATCAGCGGCAGGTGGTCGATGCCGGCCATCAGCTGGTCCAGCCGGACGGCCAGACCGACGCGGTCGATGTGCGGCAGGGCCTTGAGCTGGATCAGGTCGGCACTGATGGCACGGCGCAGGGCGATGTACTGCGGCTTGTCGATGCTGGCCAGCCGGGCGTCGATGGCTTCCAGCCCGGAAATGGCGGCCTTGACGTTGCCGGCCAGTGCCAGCTGCTGGCTGGCGATGGTGAGGGCATGCTCGACCTCGGCCTGCTGCCAGTCCTCGCGGTTACGGGTCAGTTCCAGGTACATCGATTGCAGCGTGGCGTACTGGCCGGCCGATTCGTTGACCCGGGTTTCGGTCTGCGCCAGCCGGGCCGACAGCTGGTCCAGGGTCTGCCGGGTCTGGGCCTGGGCGGCCTTGGCCGACTGGCTCATGCCGTCGGCCGTGGCGACCTTGCGGGCCAGGTCCAGTTCGGCGGTATGCAGCAGCTGGCGGGTGTCGTACCACTGCCAGCCAGTGGCGGCGAGGGCGGCTAGCGCCACCAGCAGCGCCAGGTTCAGGCGGTGCGGGCGGGCCGGGGCGGAGGTAGGGGTATCAGTCATGCCTGAGAAACCAGTCGGTCAGCGCGTCGATAACAGCATCGTCACCGGCGCCGGTTGTCTTCACCCGCATGACGCCCAGCGCGGTCAGGCGTTCGGCAATCCGCGGGTGCGGTGCGATATGCATGATTGATTGTAACGACGGCCACAGGGCGTCGCCAGCCGCTTGCCGCCATGCTTCGGCAATTTCAGTGCTGGTGACCAGCACGGCGGCCTGCGGATGGACGGCCAGTGCCGCCTGCAGGGCGGCCGGGTCCGGTGTCAGTTTCCGGCGGCGGTAGAGTGCCAGCGGTACCACCCGGGCGCCGCGCCGGGCAAGGTTTTCAGCCAGCCAGGGACGGCCGCCGTGGCCCTTGGCGATCACTACCGTGCGCCCGTCCAGCGCGCCCCAGTCCGGCAGGGCCAGCAGGGCTTCGCTGTCGTTGCCGGTGGCCGGATACAGCACCGGCCGGCCGCTGGCCTGTTCCAGCACCTGTGCCGTGGCCCGTCCGACCGCTGCCAGCCGCAGGCCAGCCGGCAGCCGGGCCAGCGCCGGCGCAATCAGCCGGGCTGCTGACGGGCTGACCACCACCAGCCAGTCGGCGCCGGCCAGGGCAGCCGGCAGCCGGTCCAGCGCCTCCGGTTCCGGCTCCAGCGCCAGCAGTGGCCACTCGAACGGGGCGAAGCCGGCCGTCCGCAGGGCAGCGGCCAGCGGGGCACCGGCCTCGTGCGGCCGGGTGATGATGACCAGGGGTGCGCTCATGCGCCGCGGGCCACCGGCCGGGCCGGATCACGGCACCATTCGCTCCATGACCCCGGATACAGGCGGCTGCCGGGCAGGCCGGCGTGTGCCAGTGCCAGCAGGTTGTGGCAGGCGGTGACGCCGGAACCGCACTGGTTGACGACCTGTGCCGGTGTGGCATCGCCCAGCAGGGCCTGCCATTCCTGCGCCAGCTGTCCGGCCGGCTTGAAGCGGCCGTCAGCGGCCAGATTCAGGGCAAACGGCCGGTTGCGCGAGCCGGGAATGTGGCCGCCGACCGGGTCGAGCGTTTCGTTTTCGCCGCGCCAGCGGTCGGCTCCGCGGGCATCCACCAGCACGAAGCCGGGATCATCGAGGCTGGCCGCGACGGTGTTGATGTCCACCGTGGCCTCCAGCGGTGCTGCTGCGGCAAAGTCGCCGGCCTGCGGGTGCGGGGTACCGGTTTGCAGTGCACCGCCGCTGGCTTTCCAGGCGGCAATGCCGCCGTCCAGCACCGCCACCGCATCGTGCCCCAGCCAGCGCGCCAGCCACCACAGGCGGGCGGCAAACATGCCGCCGGCGTCGTCGTAGGCCACCAGCTGCTGCCCGCGCCGCAATCCGATGCGGGCCAGCGTGGCGGCCAGCGTGTCGCGCCCGGGCAGGGGGTGACGGCCGTTGCGACCGGTGGGCGTACCGGCAAGATCACGGTCCAGATGCAGGAACTGCGCACCGGGAACATGGCCGGCCAGCCAGGCTGCCCGGCCGTAGCCCGGGTCGGTCAGCTGGTGGCGGCAGTCGGCAATCACGACATCGCCGGCAGGCAGGGCGGCCAGCTCTGCGGCCTGGATCAGGGTGGTGAATTTCAACGGCGGCTCCCGGTAGCAAGCATGACAATAACAGCGTCATTAGACCGCGCACCGCCAGGCAGGGCAATGCCCGCGCCGCTTCACACCCGCAGGCGCACGTCCGGGGCCGTCGCCAGCCACGGCCGCAAAAGGCGCGTCAGCAATGGCACCAGTACGAACACCATCAGCGGGGTCAGGGCCATAGTCATCAGCAGCACCCGCGTCAGCAGCGGCAGCCGGGCCAGTGCGTCGCCAAGCCAGGCATTGACGGCCAGTGACACCGGAAAGAACGCCATCCAGATCACCACGGCCTGTTTCCAGCGCGGCGGCGGCGAGGCGGCAAACCAGCTGTCCAGACCGGTCGCGCAGCGGGCCTCGCCGGCATGCACCAGTGCGGCACCTTCGGCCAGCCATGCCAGCCGGTCGGGGCTGGACTGCCAGTGTTCAAGGCTGGCCTGGTCGTGAAAACGGAAAACGATCTGCCAGTCGTGGCTGCCGGCCGGCGGTGCGAACGTACCGCAGCCGAGAAAGCCCGGATGGCAGGCGGCCAGTGCGGTGCCGGTGTTGAGCCAGTGCAGGAAGCTGGCGTGATGGGCCGGATCGACGCGGCGGGTGACCAGTACGGTGAGGGGTGCTGTCGGCATGATGGCGTCTCTCGCTGGATGCCGGCACACGGGATGGTGTGTGCCGGACGGTCGCGGCCCGGATCGGGCCAACCGCTACGATAAAGGCATAAGCAAGAACAGCGCCAGCCGGATGTCCTAGAGCAGGCTGCGGGTCAGCAGCAGGCCGGCGATGGTCAGCACCAGCGAACCCAGTACGTGCAGCATGATCGCCAGCGCGCCGCCCAGCCACTGGCCGCTCAGCAGCATGGCGCTGATTTCGGCCGAAAAGGTGGAAAACGTGGTCAGGCCGCCGAGGAACCCGGTGGTCAGCCCCAGCTTGATCCAGGCCGGCAGGTCGGCAAAATGGCCGAACAGCGCCAGGCACACGCCCATCAGCAGTGCCCCCAGCCAGTTGGCAGCCAGCGTGCCCAGCGGCAGG
The DNA here is from genome assembly GCF_000423285.1 of Laribacter hongkongensis DSM 14985. Classification (NCBI taxonomy): domain Bacteria; kingdom Pseudomonadati; phylum Pseudomonadota; class Betaproteobacteria; order Neisseriales; family Aquaspirillaceae; genus Laribacter; species Laribacter hongkongensis. Next base: position 152,670 of record NZ_AUHR01000007.1, on the reverse strand, counting down.
CCGGCAAACCACGGGTTGAACCACAGCGACAGGCCCCAGCGGCACCAGGCGCCCAGCGCGGCCCCGCCGCCGATCACGATGAAAGTCAGGAAAGTCATGCCGGCATTCTAAGGTACGCACCGGTCACGGCGGCAGGGGGCAACGTGGTAATCTCTCCGGATTCCAATTGATGATGACGACATGCCATGAGTGCCGAATCCGTCCTCTATCTTGCGAGTGCCAGTCCCCGCCGCCGCGAACTGCTCCAGCAACTGGGCTTTGAACCCCAGCGCATCGTGGCTCCCATCGACGAAACCCGCCTCGCCGCCGAAACCCCGCGCCAGTACGTCGAGCGCCTGGCCCGCGAAAAGGCTGCCGCCGGCTGGCACATGCTGCAACAGGCCGGACTGCCGGCCCATCCGGTGCTGGCGGCCGACACCACCGTGGCGCTGGGCGACGAGATTTTCGGCAAGCCGGTCGATGCCGCCGACGCCCGGGCCATGCTGCTCAAGCTGTCCGGTACCACCCACGAGGTACTGACGGCGGTAGCCGTGCGGCTCGATGCCCGTACCGAAGTCGTGCTCAGCGTGTCGCAGGTGACGTTTGCCGCCCTGACCGACGGCTGGATCGACGCCTACATCGCCACCGGCGAGCCGTTCGACAAGGCGGGAGGTTATGGCATCCAGGGCCTGGCCGGCCTCTTTGCCCAACGGCTCGACGGCAGCTTCACCGGCGTCATGGGCCTGCCGCTGTTCGAAACCGGCCGGCTGCTGGCAGCGTTCGGGCTGGATCCGCTCACCCGGCGGGGGAACTGACATGGGCTCGCTCAAAGACCATCCCACCGCCCAGCCGATCCCCCTGCCCTCGCGTGACAGCGTCAGGCTGGCCGAGAAGATCCTCGTCAACATCACGCCGCAGGAAACACGGGTGGCCGTGCTCGAAGACAACGTGGTGCAGGAACTGCACATCGAGCGCGAAGCCAGCCGCGGCATCGTCGGCAACATCTATCTGGGCAAGGTCAAGCGCGTGCTGCCGGGCATGCAGTCGGCCTTCATCGAGATCGGCCTCGAGCGTGCCGCCTTCCTGCACATCGCCGACATCCTCGAGCAGCGCCAGCACCCGACCGAGCCGCAGCGCATCGAAAAGATGCTGTTCGAAGGCCAGACGGTGATGGTGCAGGTGATCAAGGACCCGATCGGCACCAAGGGCGCCAGGCTGTCGACGCAGATCAGCCTTGCCGGCCGTTTCCTCGTGCTGCTGCCGCAGGAAGCGCATATCGGCGTTTCGCAGAAGATCGAATCCGATACCGACCGTTCCGGCCTGCGCCAGCGGCTGGAGGCCCTGCTGCCGGAGACCGGTCCGCGTGGCTACATCATCCGTACCTCGGCCGAAAGTGCCACCGACGGTGAACTGGCGGCCGACGTGGAATACCTGTCGCGCATGTGGGAAGTGGTCAAGTCGCGTGGCGCCACCATGCCGGCGCAGTCGCTCCTGTACCAGGACCTGCAACTGGCGCTGCGGGTGCTGCGCGACATGGTCAGCGACACCACCGAAAAGGTGGTGGTCGACTCGACCGAGAACTACGGCAAGATGGTCGAATTTGCCCAGCAGTACGTCGCCCAGTCGCTGCCGAAAATCGAGCGCTACGCCGGCGAACGGCCGCTGTTCGAACTGCACGGCATCGAAACCGAAGTCGAGCGTGCGCTGGCGCGGCGGGTCAACCTCAAGTTCGGCGGCTACCTGATCCTCGACCAGACCGAGGCGATGACCACCATCGACGTCAACACCGGCGGCTTTGTCGGTGTGCGCAACTTTGACGAAACCATCTTCAAGACCAACCTGGAAGCCACGCACGCCATCGCCCGCCAGCTGCGGCTGCGCAACCTCGGCGGCATCATCATTGTCGACTTCATCGACATGGACAACGAAGACCACCGGCAGATGGTGCTGCAGGAGCTGGCGCGCAGCCTGGCGCGCGACCGTACGCGGGTCACGCTCAACGGCTTCACCAGCCTCGGGCTGGTGGAAATCACCCGCAAGCGCACGCGCGAAAGCCTGTCGCATGTGCTGTGCGAACCGTGTCCGGTCTGCCAGGGACGCGGTGAAATCAAGACCGCGCAGACGGTGTGCTACGAAATCCTGCGCGAAGTGGTGCGCGAACACCGCCAGTTCCAGGCGCGCGGCTACCGCATCCTCGCCGCCCAGCAGGTCATCGACCTCTTTCTGGACGAGGAATCGCACAGCCTCGCCATGCTGGCCGACTTTGTCGGTAAGCCGGTCACCCTGCAGGTCGAGGCCGAATACAACCAGGAACAGTTCGACGTGGTACTGCTGTGAGCGCTGAAATCCTGCCGGTGATCTACCGCGACGACTGGCTGGTGGCGGTGCACAAGCCGGCCGGCCTCCTGGTGCACCGCTCGGAGATCGACCGCCACGAAACCCGCTTCGCCCTGCAGATCGTGCGTGACCAGCTGGGGCAGAAGGTCTGGAGCAGCCACCGGCTCGACAAGCCCACCTCCGGCCTGCTGCTCCTGGGGCTGACGCCCGAAGCCGGGCGGTTGCTGTCGATGGCGTTCGAGGCGCAGGCGGTCGACAAGCAGTACCTCGCCGTCGTGCGCGGCTGGCCGGACGCCGCCGGCACCATCGACCACCCGCTGGCGCGCATCGTCGACGCCTATGCGCCCGGCGCCTCGCGCGAGGCCGAGCCGCAGCCGGCCGTCACCGGCTTTTCCACTCTGGCCACGACCGAGCTGCCGTGGGCGGTCGACCGTTACCCCACCTCACGTTATGCGCTGGTGGAGCTGACGCCGCACACCGGCCGCCGTCACCAGCTGCGCCGGCACCTCAAGCACGTCAGCCACCCGATCATCGGTGACACCAGCTACGGCAAGAGCCGCCACAACCGCGCCTTTGCCGATGCCTTTGGCGTGTCACGCCTGCTGCTGGCCTGCACCGGCATGAGCTTCATCCATCCGGTCACTGGCGAACGGCTGGCGCTGGACTGCCCGCTGGCCGACGATTTTGCCCGGGTGGTCAGTGCTCTGGGCTGGGATGCCGCCCTGCCCGCCCCGCTGGTCCGGCCGTCTGCTGCCTGACCGAGCCGCAGGATGCGCCGTCGCGGTCCGAGAGCCTGGCCGTATGCGCCGCCGCCGGGCTGCCTGCCCCGCTTCCGTTTGCGCGGGCTCATCGGTTGGCCCGGGCATGCAGCCCGAAGCAACCCGTTTCGTGAATGCCGGTACGTGACCGGCAGCAGTCCGGGCCCGTGGGTCTGGCGTGTATTCTTCACGCAGGCACAGGCACAGGCCAGACACAGGCCAGACACAGATACGGCGGGGCCGGCCTCCCTCTGCGTGTTTTTGGCCGGCTCCCGCTCCCGCTCCCGCACCAGGGCATGCGGGCTGTCAGCGTGCCCACGGGTGCAGTCCGCACCGTACGTACCGGAGCCCGTACTGCCGTTATCGCCGTGCCGGCTACCGGTATGCCTCCTCATGCTCATGTGACCGCCACATCTGCCCAAGGCTGTCGGGGCTGACAGACAGGGCAAGTCCCTATACGCTTTTGTCCTTTGTCCGGGCATTGCCCGCTACCAAGGAGTTGTCATGTCCGCACCCGTCCTGTTGCAGATCGATTTTGACTATGCCGGTCCGTGGGGGGCCGATCTGGCGGCCGCTGCCACGGCCGGCGGGCTGGCGGCCGATATTGCCGCCGAGCCGGGGCTTTTGTGGAAAATCTGGACCGAAAACCGCGACGAAGGCGTGGCCGGCGGCTGGTACGTGTTTGCCGAACGGGCCCAGGCCGAGGCCTATCTGGCCAAGCACAGCCAGCGGCTGCGCGCATTCGGGGTCGAATCGGTCCGTGCCCGCTATTTCGGCGCCAACGCCGCACTGGGCGCGCTGACCCGCAGCCCGCTGGTCTGAGCGCGGGCAGGCGGCGTTGCCGCCGGCTGCCAGGCTGACTATCTTGCGGGCACCGGGCCGGTCCGGCCCGCAGTCCTGTCAAGGAGGAAGATGGCATGCCGAACGTTCTGATGGTACTGACCAGCCACGACCGGCTGGGAAACACGGGGCACCCGACCGGCTTCTGGGTCGAGGAATTCGCTGCCCCCTATTACGTGCTGGCCGACGCCGGCGTGACGCTGACGCTGGCTTCTCCCGCCGGCGGGCAGCCGCCGGTCGATCCCAAAAGCGCACTGCCGGAATTCCAGACCGACGCCACCCGCCGGTTTGACGCTGATCCGGCGCTCAAGGCGCGACTGGCTGGAACCGTCCGGCTGGCCGGCCTGAAGGCCGATGACTTTGATGCCGTGTTCTATCCCGGTGGCCACGGGCCGCTGTGGGATCTCGCCACCGACCCCGACTCGGTGGCGCTGATCGAGGACTTTGTCCGCCAGGGCAAGCCGGTGGCCGCCGTCTGCCATGCTCCGGCCGTCCTGCTGCGGACGCGGACTGCCGAAGGCCAGCCTTTGGTGGCCGGCCGCCAGGTGACCGGTTTCAGCAACAGTGAAGAGGACGCGGTCGGGCTGTCGGCCGCCGTGCCCTTCCTGCTGGAAACCGCCCTCAGGGCCGAAGGGGCCGATTACCGCAAGGGTCCTGACTGGGGCAGTTTCGTGGTCGAGGACGGCCTGCTGATTACCGGCCAGAATCCGGCATCGTCGGCCTCTGCCGCGCAGTGCCTGCTGGCGCGGCTGGCCTAGGCCCGGCCGGCACCCTCCGCCAGGGCAGTTTCGTTCAAGACCGGCAGGCCGCTCCGGCGTAGCTTCCGCAGCATCCCGATGCTTGATGGAGGTGCCGGACATGCAGTCGTTCTGGAACATGGTGGTGTTTGCCCTGGTGATGTCGATTTCGCCCGGGCCGGTCAATCTGGTGGCGCTGGCGGCCGGCCACCGCTGCGGCTGGTATCCGGCCCAGCGCCACGTGGCCGGAGCCACGCTCGGTTTTGTGCTGCTGCTGGTGCTGACCGGCATCGGCTTGCAGTCCGTGCTGCTGCGCTGGCCGGCATTGCTGCTGGCCGTGCAGTGGGGCGGCGGACTGTATTTCTTCTGGCTGGCGTGGCAACTGGTCCGCGATGACGGGGCGCTGGCGGTGGACGAAACGCCGGTCCGTCCTTCGCTGACGGCAGCGGCCGCCATGCAGTGGCTCAATCCCAAGGCCTGGCTGGCCGCCGTGGCCGGCACCGGTGCCTATGTCGCGCCGGCCGTGCCGGCAAGCCTGTGGCTGTTTGCGGCGGTGTATGCCGTGGTTTGCTACGCCTCTATCGCCTGCTGGGCCGGGATGGGCGCCCGCCTGCGGCAGGTGCTGACGCGCCCGCAGCGGGTGCGCTGGCTCAATCGCGGACTGGCGCTGCTGCTGGCTGGCTGTGCGGTGGGCATGCTGGCGTGAGCTGGTGGTACTGGCCGGGCGTGGCGGCCACCAGCCGTTTGAACACGCGCTGGAAATGCGCCTGGTCGGCAAAGCCGGTTGCCAGTGCCACGTCGGCAATCGGCTCGCCCTGGCGCAGGAAGCGGCGGCCGACCTGGACCCGGCGGTTGAGCAGGTACTGGTGCGGCGTCATGCCGTAGCGCTGGCGAAAGGCACGGATCAGGTACGACTCGGTCAGGTCGGTGGCGGCACACAGTTCCGGCAGCGACACGGCACGGGCGTAGTCGGCATGCAGCAGTTCGGCAGCCCGGTCCAGCCGGTCCGGCGCCCGCAGGTGGCTGCGGCCGGTTTCCGGCCGGAAAAACCGTTGCAGACCTTCAAAAAAGCCGATGGCGGCACTGTGCTGCGCCAGCGGAGCGGACAGCGGGTCAAACAGCGTGGCGCCCAGCCGCACCAGTCCGGCGTGGAGCGCCGGATGGCGGCAGAGGATGGCCGGCAGCGGCTGCCAGCGCCGGCCCGTCTGCCGGCCGTTGTCCTGCCATAGCGCGGCCAGCCAGCCGGCATCGACATAGAGCATGTGGTAGGCCCACGTCTGGCCGGCCTCGAGCGGCTGGCAGGCGTGCACTTCACCCGGATTCATCAGCACCACGTCACCGGCACCGATGGCCTCGCGCCGTTTTTCGTGGTGGTACAGGTTGCGGCCGGCGGTGATGGCACCGATGGAGAAGGTTTCGTGGGCGTGCGGGGCGTAGCAGACCCGGCGACCGTCCGTGACATCGCGCGCCTCAAGGAAGGGCAGGTCAGGGTGGCGCCAGAAGCGCCAGGGTGGCGATACGGCAGGCGAGGCAGGCATGACGGGGCATCCCGGCAGGGTGACGGCACAGCCTGCAACCGGCCGGCAGTGCCGTCAAGCGCCCTGGCCGGGAACTCCGGTCAGGGCGCATCCGGTCAGCGCAGGCGGCGCTGCTCGCGCCAGCCTTCCAGCAGCGAATAGGCGGCCGGAATCACCACCAGCGTCAAGAGGGTCGAGCTGACCATGCCGCCGATCACCGCAATTGCCAGCGGGCCGTTGGTTTCGGCGCCGGCGCCAAAGCCCATGGCGGCCGGCAGCATGGCCAGCACCACGGTCAGCGAGGTCATCAGCACCGGGCGCAGGCGGCGCGGGCAGCTTTCGGCCAATGCCGAATCCACCCGCCGGCCGGCAGCCCGCGACTGGTTGGTGACGTCGATCAGCAGGATGGCGTTTTTCGCCACCAGACCGATCAGCAGGATCAGGCCGATCACCGAATACACGTTGAGCGACTGGCCGGTCAGCCACAGCAGCAGCAGGCCGCCCACCACCGCCAGCGGCTCGGCCAGCATCACCAGCGCCGGTTGCAGGAAGGAGTTGAACTGGCTGGCCAGCACCATGTAGAGCAGCAGGCTGGCAAAGGCAAAGGTGAAGACCAGCTGGCCGGCAGTGCGGTCCAGTTCGCGTGCCTCGCCCAGCCACTCGATGCGGATGTTCGGCGCCAGCACCTCGGCCGCCGTGGCCTCGGTCAGTGCCACCGCCTCGGCCAGCGGCAGGGTCGGCGAACCCTTGAGCTGCACCGCGTATTGCAGGCTCTGGCGCTGGATCTGCGACGCACCCAGCATCGGCCGCACGCGGGCCACGCTGTCCAGCCGCACCAGGTCGCCCTTGCTGCCGCGCAGGTAGACCGCGCCCAGCGATTCCGGCCGGGTCAGTGCCGATTCGGCTGCCTTGACCTCGATGTCGTAGCGTTCGCCGTTTTCCGAGAAACGGGCGGCCACCTTGCCGGCCGACAAGAGGTCGATGGCGTCGGTGATGGTCTGGGTCGACAGGCCGTAGCGGGCGGCGGCGGCGCGGTCGATGTCGATGGCCAGCTGCGGCTGTTGCAGCTCGACGTCGGTGTCGAGCCGGCCGATGCGCGGATCGTTGCCCAGCGCCTCGGTCAGGCGGGTGGCGGCGGCGCTGGTGTCGGCCAGCGTCGGGCCGATCACGGCAAACTGGAGCTTGCCGCCGCGGCTTTCGCCGATGCGCGGGAAGGGGAAGGCCGCCGCCCGCACGCCGGCAATCCGGCCCATGTCCTTGCGCGCCCGTGCCAGTACCTCGCCTTGCGAGGCGGCCCGTTCGCTGCGCGGCTTCAGGCGCACGATCAGCGTGGTCTGGTTGACCTGGCCGCCGCCAAAGCCGCCGACGATGGCCAGCGTGTTGCTGACTTCCGGATAGCGGTTGAGGATGTCCTCGACGGCGCGTGTCTTGCGGTCGGTGTAGTCGACCGACGCGCCGATCGGGGTCTTGAGGCTGACGAGGAAGCGGGCTTCGTCTTCTTCGGGCAGGAATTCGCTTTTCATCGAGGTGAAGATCAGCGCGCTCGCCGCCACGCACACCAGCGCCGCACCCATCACCCACAGCCGGTGGGCCAGCGTCCACGCCAGCAGCCGGCGGTAGCCGTTTTCCAGCGCGATGAAGCCGGACTCCATCCGGCGGTACAGCGGGCCGTGCTTCGGCATGGTTTTCAGCCAGCGGCTGGCCAGCATCGGCGTCAGCGTCACCGACACGAACAGCGACACCAGCACGCCCGAGGCCACCACCACGGCAAACGAGTTGAACAGGCGGCCGATCAGGCCGGACAGGAACACCACCGGCGCGAAAATGGCCACCAGGCTGAGGGTGGCGGCGATCACCGCGAACACCACCTGCTGGCTGCCGTCGATGGCGGCCTGCATCGGGTCGGTTTCGCCCTCTTCGCGCAGGCGCCAGATGTTTTCGATCACCACGATGGCGTCGTCCACCACCACGCCGATCAGCAGCAGCAGGGCCAGCAGGGTGATGGTGTTGAAGGTGTAGCCGAGGAAGTACATCAGCGCGACCGCCCCCAGCAGCGACACCGGAATCGCCAGCGACACGATCAGGGTCGAGCGCAGGTTGCGCAGGAACAGCCATACCACCAGGGCCGCCAGCAGGGTGCCTTCGAGCAGGTGGTCTTCCAGCGCGGCGACCATTTCCAGCACGAAGGTCGAGTCGTTCGATGCCACGGTCAGCGTCATGCCCGGCGGCAGCGCCGGCAGCACGCTGTCCCTGACCTTGGCCAGCACGTTGTCGGCCACCGACACCATGTTGCTGCCCGACACCCGAACCACGCCGATGTTGATGCCCGGCTCGCCGTTGAAGCGGGTGATGCTGCGCACTTCGCTTTCGCCGTCGACCACCTGCGCCACGTCGGCCAGCCGCACGGCGGTCTGGCCCTTGAAGCCGACCACCAGGTCCTGCAGGGCGTCGACCGTGCCGTATTCGAGGTTGAGGTTGATCTGGTATTCGCGGTCGCCCTGCTTGAGGGTGCCGCCCGGCGCCTGCCGGTGTTCGCGCTTGATGGCGTCGCTGACATCGGTCGGCGTCAGGCCGAAGCCGGCCAGCCGGACCGGATCGAGGTCAACGCGGATCACCCGCTCGCCGCGGCCGCGCACCATGATCTCGCCCACGCCGTCGAGGGTTTCCAGCTGTTTCTTGATCACGGTGTTGGCGTAGTCGTACAGCTGCTTGGGCGTGCGGTCGCCGGTGAGGCCGAGCCAGATGATCGGGCTGGCGTTGGCGTCGGTCTTGGACACCACCGGCGCGTCGGCATCGTCCGGCAGCCGGCGCTGTGCCTGGTTGACCTTGACCTGCACCTCGTTGAACGCCACGTCGACGTTCTTGTCGAGCTTGAAGTTGATGCGCACGGTCGAACGGCCGGCGCGCGAGGTCGACTCGATGTAGTCGATGCCCGGCACGCTGTTGACGGCCGATTCGATCACCTGGGTGACGGACGAATCCATCACTTCCGGCGTGGCACCGTCAAGCGAGGTGCTGACCGAAATCACCGGCTGGTCGATGTTGGGATAGCGGTCGATGCCGATGCGGTTGAAGGCCACGATGCCGAACAGCACCAGCACCGCCGACAGCATGAAGGCCAGTACGTGCCGGCGGACGGAAAACTCGGCGATTCTCACTTGGTCGCCTCCGCCCTGGCGGCCGGTCCGGCTGCTGCTGCCTTGGCCGGTGCCGGCACGCGGATCCTGGCCTTGTCGGTCAGGAAGCCGGCGCCGTCAGCCACCACCGTGTCACCGGCCTTGAGGCCTTCGAGGATTTCGATGCGGTCGTCCTGCACCGTGCCGGTCTTGACCGGCCGTGCGCTGACGCTGTTGCGGTCGGCGCTGGCAAGGTACACCACCTGTCCCTGCGGGCGGTCGACCACGGCAATGCGCGGCACGGTAATGGCTTCGCGTTGTGCCAGCACCACGTCGGCGCCGACCGACTGTCCGGCGGTCAGCGCCCGCGTGTCGGGCAGGGGGGCGATGGCCTCGATGGCGCCGCTGCCGCTGTCGACGGCAGGGCGCACTTCGCCGATCGGCACTTCCAGCGTGTCGCCGGCATCGGTCACCAGCCGCACGATCTGTCCGGGCTGCACGCTGCGCGGATCGCGGCCGGCCAGTCCGACGCGCAGGCGCAGGCCGCCTTGCCGGCCATTGACGACAAAGAGTCCCTTGCCGGCCGCGGCCCAGTCACCGACGGCCACCAGCCGGGCGTCCACCCGGCCGGCGATCGGAGCGCGCACGATGGCGCGGTCCTCGTCATTGCGGGCCTGGCCGGCCTTGGCCCGGCCAGCGGACAGCAGCTCGCTGGCCGCATGCGACTTGGCCACCAGGTCGTCCACCGCCGAGGGCGAGATGAAGCCCTGCTGCGCCAGTTCGCGACCGCGCCTGAGGTCGCGGCTGGCCTGGTCGGCCAGGGCGGTCAGGCGTGCCACCTCGGCATCGGCCGATACCCGGCTGGCACTGACGTCGCGTGCGTCCAGCCGGGCCAGCGGCTGGCCGGCCTTGACGGTGTCGCCGACGTCGGCCAGCACTTCGGTCACCCGGCCGGTGACCTCGGCTACCACCTGCGGCGCGTGGGTCGCTTCGACCATCGCCAGGGCGCGTACGCGGGTTTCCACCGGCGTGCTGGCCGCTGTGGTCAGCGACACGGTGACCGGCGGCGGTCCCTTGGTGGCAGGGCCCGTATCGGACGGGCCGGAGCAGGCAGCCAGCAGAAAGGTCAGGCAGACGAGCGGAAGGATTCGGGGCATGGCGACTCGGCAATCGGGCAAATGACATATCATTGCCGCAAATAGTGAATAAAAAATGAAAAAAGCCTGACGGATCAGCTAACCCGCCCGGAAACCAGTCCTTTATCATGGATACCCCCTTGCTTCTTCCTGCTGCGACCATGACTGCCGACGAGCTTGCCCGCCTTCTTGCCGCGCCTGCACCGCGTTTTCTGATCGAACTGGACGTGCCGATGGAAAACCGCGCCCTGCTGGCGGCCGACCAGCTGCACCACTTCGAGCGCGGCCTGTTGCTGTGGAACAAGACCGGGCACCCGCAGGCCGTCGAGCTGATGCGCGAAGCGCTGGCCGTGCTGGGCAGCCTGCAGCAGCAGGATGTCGCCCGCCAGTTCTGCTGGCTGGCCGAAGGCGCGCTGGAAACCTGCCGCGACCGTGATCCGGGGACCCGCGACCTGCTGATGCAGCTCGGGCGCGAAGTGCGGCGGCTGGCCGCCCAGACCTTTGTCCTGCCTGAGATGCTGGCCCTGTCGCTGTGGCAGCGCATCTCGGTCAGCGGTGGCGGCGAAGTGGCCGAGGCCGTGCGCCGGCACCTGACGCGCCAGCTGGAAGCGCTGGTCGCCGAAGCCGCTGCCGAACCGCCGTTGCTGGCCACCGAAGCACCGGCCACGGACGAGTTTGTCCTCGAGCTGGATCATCCCGAGCTGGAGCCGCTGCTGCACGCTACCGCACCCGAACTGCCATTGCTGGAGCCGGTCGCCGGCCTGGCCGCGCCGCCGGACATCCCCGAGCTGGCTGAAGTGGTGCCGGAGCTGACGGTCGAGCTGCCATCGCCCGGACAGCCCGCCACGCCGGCGGCGCCAGAGCAGGCAGGGCCGGCCGCAGGGGCTGCCTCCCTGGCCGATGAACCGGCTCCGGAGTTGCCGGTGCCGGACCCGCTCCCTGTACCGGAACCGGCTGCCGGGCCGGACATCGAAGCAACCCTGACGGCGTTCGAAGCTGTCAGCCAGGAAGATTTTCCGTCGCTGGCAGACGAGGTCGTGCCTGACCTGCACGAGCCGGCCGGGCAGGCGCCGGTCGCGGCACCGTCTCCGGAGGCAGTGGCTGAGGCCATGACTGGCTGGCAGCCGGAATCCGGCGCCATGCCGCTGGAGGATGAACCGGCTCCCGGGCTGCCGGTGCCGGACCCGCTTCCTGTACCGGAACCGGCTGCCGGGCCGGGCATCGAAGACCTCCTGACGGCGTTCGAGACTGTCAGCCCGGAAGATTTCCCGTCGCTGGCAGACGAGGTCGTACCTGACCTGCACGAGCCGGCCGGGCAGGCGCCGGTCGCGACACCGGCTGCGACGCCGCTTGCCGACTGGACGGAGCCGGAATTACCGGTCCTCGAAGAGGTTCCGGTCCTGGACATGGCTGCCGAGCCGGGCAGCGGGCCCATGCCGGGCACGTTCGAACCGGTCGATCCGGAGTCTTTCCCGTCCCTGATGGATGAGGCCGATGCCGTTGCCGATGAGCCGGGATCGCCTCCGGAGGCGCTGCACCCGGCAAACCTGCCCGATTTTCCCGAACTGGCGCTGGACATGCTGGTGGAACCGGAGCCTGCCGGCATGACACCGGAGATTCCGGAGCTGGTGTTGCCCATGGACGACGCGGCCGGCGACATGCCGCCGGCAGCTCCGGCCGGTGACAGCGTGCCGGACATGCTGGACATTCCGGACCTGGTGCTGGCCGACATGCTGCCAGAGTCCGTGGTGGCCGCGGCCGAAGAAGTGACGGTGCCGGAGCTGGACCTGACATTTGAAGCCCTGCCCGCCGGCCCGGCTGCCGCGGCGATGCCGGAGGCCGGTCAGGCCGTGGCTGAGTCCGTGCAGGCGGAGGCTGATGACCTGCTGCCGTTGCTGTCGGATTTTGACCTGCCGGAGCTGGTTACCGAGGCCGAACCGGCCCTGCCGCCCGGCGGAGCCGGCGTGGAGTCCGCCTTGCCGTCCGGGATGCCGGACGACATGGAGTGGCCGGTCGTCGAGGATAGCCTGCCGGCCGTGGCTACACCGGCTACGCCGCCTTTGCCGGAACCGGAACCGGAACCGGAACCGGAACCGGAACCGGAACCGGAACCGGAACCGGAACCGGAACCCGAACCCGAACCCGAACCCGTCCTGCCGGTTTCTGAACGGGTTTCCGTGCTGCCATCTGCCTTGCCGCGTCAGGCACTGGTGCAGGAGCCGCATCCGGATGTAGCCGTCTTTGCCGCGCTGACCGGTGCGCTGCAATCAAACTGGCAGCGTATTGCCAACGGCAGCGCCTTGCAGTTCGGCCTGTTCCACGATGCGTTGACGACCCTGACCGAGGGCCTGCCGGTGCTGGGCGAGCCCGAACTGACCCGCCTGGCGCAGGTGCTGCTGCAACGGGCGGAAGACCTGCCGGTCAGCGGTCCGACTCCGGCCGAGGCCGGGCTGACTGCTGCGGCGCTGGCAACGCTGGACCGCTGCCTGCTGGGCTGGCCGCGTCTGGGCGAGGCCGAACGGGCGGCCTTGCAGGCGCACAGCGAGGCGCTGGCGCCCGAGGTACCGGAGGCTGAAGCCGTACCGGAAGCCGGGATGCCGCTGGTGGCGCCGGTCAGTCCGCCGGTGGCGGAGGCACCCATTCCGGTCGATGCACTGCCGTCTGCCGCCGGCAGCCCGCTGCGACAGGCTGATTCTCCCAGCAACGAAGCCGTCGAACGGGCGGCGCTGGCCATGCTGGCACCGGCCAGTCTTGAACGCCTGACCCAGGGCCGGGCCCGGGCGTTGCAGGCCGGCATTGACGCCGGCCTGGTGGAGGATGCGCGCGAGCTGGCGCGGACGGCACGCGAGGCGCACGAGGCGGAGCTGGCCGGGCTGGCGCAGGCATTTGCCGACGCACTGGATGCCAGTGCGCATGACCCGGCCCCGGTGCTGGAAATCGGCGCCGACGTGCTGGCCGTGCTGGCCGACATGGTGCACTCGCTCCAGCAGGGCGAAGCTCCGGAAGGCGCGCCGGACCTGGTCGAGGTCTTGCAGGCGCTGACCCCGGCCGTACGGCACGGCACGCTGTAGCCATCCGGCAAATATGCCCAGCGCGAACGCGCGAGCCGCTACACTCAGCCCCGGCGGACGGAAGACCCCGTTCGCCGGTGACGCAGGATATTGCCCTTCATGATCGAAACCGACGCCCTTTCCGGCGGCACGCCACGCCGCCTGGTGACCCAGCAACCGCTCTCCAGCCAGGAAGAAGCACTGGAGCGCGCCCTGCGCCCCAAGGCGCTGGACGACTACGTGGGCCAGAAAAAGGCGCGCGAGCAGCTGGAAATCTTCATCGAGGCGGCCAAAAAGCGCGGCGAGGCGCTCGACCACGTGTTGCTGTTCGGCCCGCCGGGGCTGGGCAAGACCACGCTGGCGCACATCATCTCGCGCGAGCTGGGGGTCAACCTGCGCCAGACTTCCGGCCCGGTGCTGGAACGTGCCGGTGACCTGGCCGCCCTGCTGACCAACCTCGAGCCGCACGACGTGCTGTTCATCGACGAAATCCACCGCCTGAGCCCGGTGGTGGAGGAAATCCTCTACCCGGCGCTGGAGGATTACCAGATCGACATCATGATCGGCGAAGGGCCGGCGGCGCGTTCGGTCAAGATCGACCTGCCGCCGTTCACCCTGGTCGGGGCCACCACCCGCGCCGGCATGCTCACCAACCCGCTGCGCGACCGCTTCGGCATCGTGGCGCGGCTGGAGTTTTACACCCCGGAAGAGCTGACCCGCATCGTGCGGCGCTCGGCCGGCCTGCTGGAAGTGCAGCTGGGCGAAGAGGGTGCCTTCGAGGTGGCGCGGCGCAGCCGTGGTACGCCGCGGATTGCCAACCGCCTGCTGCGGCGGGTGCGCGACTTTGCCGAAGTGCGCGCCGACGGCGTGGTGACGGCGGCGGTGGCCGATGCGGCGCTGTCGATGCTCGACGTCGACCCGGCCGGGCTGGACGTGATGGACCGCAAGCTCCTGGCGGCGGTGCTGGAAAAGTTCGGTGGCGGCCCGGTCGGACTCGACAACGTGGCGGCGGCGATCGGCGAATCGACCGATACCATCGAGGACGTGATCGAACCCTACCTGATCCAGCAGGGCTATCTGCAACGCACGCCGCGCGGCCGCATGGCCACGGCACTGGCGTGGACGCACTTCGGTTTCGTGCCGCCGGAGCGGGTCTGACGGAAAGGGTGAATGCCGTGCGTGCGCGGCCAGCCGGCGGCGGCAGTCTGGCTGGCTAGATCAGGGCGTGACGGCGAGGCCCGGAACAGGGCCGGATGCACGCTGACGGCAGACGGCCTTCGGGATGCGGTGTCAGCGAGGATGATCCTGCCGGTCGCAAGCCGCCTGGCGGCATCTGCTGCTGAGACAGAGGAGGCTTCTGCGCACGAAAACGTCCGGCAAGGCTGCGCCCGTGCGGCGGACGCCGCAGGGACAAATCAGAAACAAGGGAGGCCGTGGCCTCCCTTTTTACTTTTTTACTTGTCGGCCGGGCCGGCAGGCACGATCAGGCGTCAGCGTTCGTAGAGGCCGGTCAGCGTGGCCTTGGCCAGCGCATGGGCGTTGAGGTTGAAGCCGACCACGGCGGCCGAGACTTCGGCCGGCAGGTCCAGCGCCGGCACGTCGAGCGCGAATACGGTGAACTGGTAGCGGTGCGGCCCGTGGCCGGCCGGCGGATGCGGGCCACCCCAGGCGTACTGGCCGTAGTCGGTGCGCATGTGGCGCGCTCCGGCGGGCAGGGTGGCATCGCTTTCGCCGGCGCCGGCGGCCAGCTGCTGCACGCTGGCGGGCAGGTTGATCACCAGCCAGTGCCACCAGCCGCTGCCGGTCGGTGCATCCGGGTCAAAGCAGGTCAGGGCGTAGCTGAGGGTGCCGGCCGGCGCTCCTTGCCAGACCAGCGTGGGTGAAATGTTGGCGCCGGGAGCCTCGAAGGCCACGGGATCGGGCAGCCGGGCACCATCGGCGAAATCGGGACTGGAGAGGGTGAAACCACTGGTCGGCATCGGCAGGACTCCTGACAGGGGGCTGCCGGACGCGGCAGCCGTCAGCACGGCCGGCTGGCCGTGCGCTGGTAAATATAGCCGGGATAAATGCAGATGCAGTCGTCGGGCAGCTGCTCGAAATCCTCGCGCCGACCGGCGTAGCACCAGACGCTGTCACGGTCGTCGAGCGTGCGGAATACCGGCTGGCCGCCGTGGTAGAACATCAGGCCACGGCCGCGGAAACCGTCGAGCGGCAGCATGGCCGTACCGGGACGGTCGAGTAGCTGGCGGGCACAGTCTTCGTCCAGCTCGCGGGCACGCTCGAGGTCGTGGCGGGCAATACCGGCGATCATCAGCAGGATCGGCACGATCAGCAGCGCCCAGTCGCCGTGGACGAAAAAGAGCACGGCCAGCACCGAGGCGCCGGCAAGGAAAAACTGGCTGTCGAATTTCATCGGAGGGATCTTCCGGTTGACGGGCGCGGCAGGCGTCCGGATTTCCCTTTGCAAGAGTCAGTCGGTGCCCGGAAGCACCAAGCGCCGCTCGTGGGCGGCGCTATTGGTATAGCGGCATTGTCGTGGTGCAGACAATCACGCTCATGAAGCGTAGCAGCGGCAGGCGCCGGCGGACCAGCCGCGACGCCGGGCGGTCGCGGGGACGGCCGCAGCGGTCAGCACGTCGGCCGCCTTAAGCTGTGGCTGATGCTGGTGTGTTCAGATGGCGGTTCCACATCCCTGTTCCGGCCCTGCCCATGAAACCGAAAAAACTGTTCAAGTCGATGTTCAAGCCCCTGCTGCTGGCCATCATGGCCCTGGTCGGCTGGAAGCTCTGGCAGCGCTATCGCGGCAGCGACAGCCAGCAGCAGTCGCTGCCGGCCCGGCGCCGCCGTTAGGCCGTTTCGGCCTTGCCCAGCACGCGGAACTCGATTTCCAGCGCCAGTTCGTCGATGCGCGCCACTTGCAGGCGCACCCGCTCGCCGGGCTGCATCTCCGGCAGGCCGGCCACGCGTACCGCCAGCGGCAGGCCGTCGATGCGCACCAGGTCGTCCTTCACCCACAGCGCGGTCACGTCGCTGACGTTTTCCTGGGTAAACCAGCGCAGGCACCAGAAGCGTTCCATCTGGTACTGGAAGTCGGCATAGGCGTTGTAGGCCTGGTCGAAGTCGCGCAGACGGGCAAAGAGGTCGGCGTCCCCGCGCTTGTAGCGCGGCGTTTCGCCCCGGATCATCGCCACGATCTGCTGCTGGTTCACGAAATCGGCGGCCCGGCGCAGCGGCGAGGTGGCCCAGGCATACTGCGCCACGCCAAGGCCGACGTGAGGTTCGGCGGCGGTGGTCATGCGTACCTTGCCGGCGGTCTGGGCGCGGTACATGGCCGGAATGCCGGCGGCGGCCAGGTCACCGCCCCAGGTCGAGTTGGCGAGGATCATCAGTTCGCTCACCAGCTTGTCCATCGGCGCCCCGCGCCGCCGGGTGGTCAGCACGACCTTGCCGTCGACGATGGCAAAGTTGTAGTCCAGCCGCACGGTGGCATTGGTGTCGGCCTTGCCGCGGCGCACTTCCAGCGCATTGGCAAACTGCCACAGGGTGGTGAGTTCGGCCTTGTACGGATAATCGCGGCCGGTGTCGCTGGCCAGCGTTTCTTCGTTGAACACGGTTTCCAGCCAGTCGTGGCGCAGGTTGGCGGCAATGTTGACCCGCTCGACCCGGCTTTCGTGGCCGATGATCTCGAATTCCGGCGTCACCTCGAAATACACGCTCACCGCCGGGCAGTACTGCCCCTCGTTGAGCGAAAACACCCCCACCACCTCGTCGGGCAGCATGGTGATCTTGTCGCCGGGGAAATACACGGTGGAAAGGCGCTGGAACACCAGCTGCTCCAGCCCACCGTCACGCGGCGCGTCCAGCGTCGGCGCGGCAATGTGCACGCCCACCTGCCAGTTGCCGTTGGCGAGCCGGGTCAGCGACAGTGCATCGTCGATCTCAGTGGTGGCCGAGTCGTCGATCGAGAAGGCCTCGACGCTGGCCGCCGGCAGCTCGGCCGGTGCCACCGGCAGGTCGAGGGCCGGGAAGCCGCGTCCGCGCGGGAAGTGTTCCATGATGAAGCCTGCCAGCAGGTAGTCCGGCACCGAGCCGATGCCGCCGCGTTCGGCCACCAGCTTGAGCGGCGACAGCGCCAGCGCCTTGCAGGCGGCTTCCAGTCCTTTCCATTCCAGCGTGTTCTTGTCCGGTTTCCACAGGAGCGACATCAGGTGCGGGCGCCACGCTTCCGGCAGCCGGCCGGCGCGGCATTCTTCCACCCAGGCATCGATCTGCAACTGTTGCAGGCGCTTTTTTTCCTGTCCGGCCAGCGCCGCTTTCAGCGATTCTTCCGGCGCGGCCTTGTAACGGCCCCGGCCCTTCTTGTAGAAGTACATCGGCGCTTCGTGCAGGCGCAGGCTGATGGCAGCGGTTTCGATGGCCGACGGCGTCTGGCCGAAGTAGTCGGCCGCCAGGCCGGCGGCGTCGAATTCGTCCTCGCCGCAGCACTCCCACAGGAAGTCGAGGTCAAGGTCGGCTGCCAGTGCTTCGACCGCCGGCATGAAGTCGGCCAGCGCCGAATTAAAGCGCAGCAGCACCGTGGCCGATTTGATCTTGGAGCGCTTGCCGTGCGGGGCCTCGACTTGAAGACTGGCATCAGTCTCGCTCATGATCGCCCCTACCTTGAAGCTGCCGCTTTCTTCATAAAATACATTCGTCGCCATGATTCGGGGCCTGCCGGAACTCGAAAAGGCGGCGATTATACCCCGGAGGCCGCCATGCCCGAGATTGTGGAAGCCCTAATGGCCATCGACCGCGACAGCACCCTGCTGGCCCGCCAGTGGGACACGCCGCTGGCCGCGCACCTGGCGTATCTGGCGCTCAACCTCAAGTGCCAGGCCGAGCGCACGCAGGCCGACGAGCTGGCACGCGGCGCACAGGGCTTTGCCCGGTTCCTGCACGACGCCGTGCGCCAGGCGCGCGAACAGGGCGAGGTGCCGGCTGCCTTCGTGCCGGCCCTGCGGGCCCGGCTGGCCACCCTGCACGAGCTGGGCCGTCCCGTACCGCCCCCCGCGCTGGTGGCCGCCAGCGACCGGGTGGTGCTGTGGCTGCCGCCCGAACTGGATGCCAGCCGGCTGTTGCGCGAGCTGGGCCGGGCCGGCGTGCATCCGCTGCGGGTCGGCTCGTCGGCCGAACTGGTCAGCCTGCTCGACACCCGGCCGCCGGCCGTGCTGGCCGTCCTGCGGCTGGACGCCGGCATCGACGGCGCCCTCACGGCACTGATGCAGACCCGGCTGGCCGACGTGCCGCTGCTGCTGCTGGCACCCGAACTCGATTACGCCACCCGGCTGAACGCCGTGCGGCTGGGCGCGCGTGCCTTTCTGCCGTGGCCGCTGGCCGGCGACGAACTGGCCGATGCCCTGGCCCGGCTGGCGCCGCGGCTGGACCCGGCACCCCTGCGGGCGCTGGTGGTCGAGGCCGCGCCCGAGCTGGCCGACTGGTATGCCGGCACGCTGGCGCAGCACGGCATGGATACCCGCGTGGCAGACAGCGGCAGCACCGGCTTTGAGGCGCTGATCCGCTTTTCGCCGGATGTGCTGGTGGTGGACCAGCGCCTGCCGGAAGGACCAGGACTGGAGTTTGTCCACGTCGTGCGCCAGGCGCGGGTGGACGACCCGGTGCCGGTGGTGATGCTGGCGGCCGATGCCCGCCATCCGGTCCGCCCCAATCCGGAGGCGCCGGTAGCGGCGTGGCTCGACAAGCCGGTACAGGCCGAGGCGCTGGCGGCCGCGGCCCTGAATGCGGCACGCCTGCACCGCGTGCGACGGGCACGGGCGGCGACCGATCCGCTCACCGGCGTACTGGCCGAACGGGCGCTGGCCGACCGGCTGGACGCCGAGCTGGCCCGCGCGGCCCGCCAGCACCAGCCGCTGACGCTGGCGGTGCTCGACATTGTCGGACTGGGCGACATCAACCGGCAGCAGGGCTATGCGGTGGGCGACCGGGTGTTGCTGGCGCTGGCCCGGCTGCTGCGCGAGCGCCTGCGCCGGCATGACGTGGTGGGCCGCATGGCCGGCGACCGTTTCGTGCTGGTGCTGCCGGATGCCGGTGAGGAAACGGCCGACGCGCTGCTGGCCAGCCTGGCGCTGGCCTTTGCCGCCCGGCAGTCCGAGGACGGGCTGCGGACGACGGCAGCCCGCTTCACCGCTGCGGTGTGCCGGGCCGAACCGGGCGACACGGCCGCCGTGTGGCTGCCGCGCCTGCGGGACTGGCCGCTGCCGGCCGTGGACGGGCCGGCAGACGGGGCCGGTCAGAGTGCCAGCTGACCGCTGGCGATCATGTAGAGCGCGACCAGTGCCAGCGTCACGATCAGGCCGGCAAAGCCTTTTTCCACGCCGGTGACGAAGGCCGGCAGGCCGCGTTCGCGCCGGGCGTAGACAAAGAAGGCAATGCCCGGGGCGTACAGGATCATCGACATCAGCAGGAAGCTCAGGCCGCCGGCGTAGATCAGCCAGGCGCCGTAGAGGGTGGCGACGGCGCTGGTGACGAGGAAAGCGCCCGCCTGCGCTCCCGGCCGGGTGGCGGTCTTCAGGCCGAAGGCGGCGCACAGGAAGTACGGGATCAGGCACAGCGATGAGGCGAGCTGGATCAGCAGGTTGTAGCCGGGCGGGGCAGCAAATGCCTGCGTTGCGGCCTGGTACACTTGACGGGCCGGAACCGGTCCTTGCCGCATGACCGGTCGCCGGCGCCAGGAGCCGGTTCCGGTCGTGGCTGCGTCAGCCCGGTGCGCGCATGTCGCGGTGCAGGATGCCGCCATCGTCGTAGGCCTCGCCTTCGGCGACAAAGCCGAAGCAGGCGTACAGGCCCAGCTTGTCGACCTGCGCCGACAGCCACAGCGGCACGCCTGGCCAGCGGCTGCGGGCTGCGGCCACGGCTTCGGCCAGCAGCACCTTGCCCAGGCCGCAGCCACGGGCGGCCGGCGTGATCACCACGCGGCCGATGGCGACCTCGGTGGCGCGCTTGCTGCCCGGTGGCAGCAGGCGGGCGTAGGCAACCAGCTCGCCCGCGTCGTTGCGGCCGAGCAGGTGCAGGGCGACACGGTCGAGGCCATCGACATCGCCGTAGACCGAATCCTGTTCGACCACGAATACCGCGTCGCGCAGGGCAAGGCAGTCATAAAGGGCATCGACGCCCAGATCGGCAAACGGCAGGCAGGTCCAGCTGATTGGCATACGGCTTCTCCGGCAAAACGGTCGGTCAACAGCCGCCAGCATACGGCCTGGCAGCGCCGGCGGCGACAAGCACGCCGGCAGGCTTATAATCCGGCGCCATCTGTTATCCGACGCGTGCCCTGCATGACCGACCTGACCGCTGCCCCCGACTCCCTGCCGCTTGACCTGTACGCCGAGCGCGCCTACCTCGAATACGCCATGAGCGTGGTCAAGGGCCGCGCCCTGCCGGAAGTGGCCGACGGCCAGAAGCCGGTGCAGCGCCGCATCCTCTACGCCATGAAGGAAATGGGGCTGGCTGCTGGAGCCAAGCCGGTGAAATCGGCGCGCGTGGTCGGGGAAATCCTCGGCAAATACCACCCGCACGGCGACAGCTCGGCCTACGAGGCACTGGTGCGCATGGCGCAGGACTTCACCCTGCGCTACCCGCTGATCGACGGCCAGGGCAACTTCGGCAGCCGCGACGGCGACGGGGCGGCGGCCATGCGCTACACCGAGGCGCGGCTGACCCCGATCGCCGACCTCCTGCTGGCGGAAATCGACCAGGGTACGGTGGATTTCGTCCCCAACTACGACGGCGCCTTTGACGAACCCCGGCTGCTGCCGGCGCGGCTGCCGATGGTGCTGCTCAACGGCGCCTCCGGCATTGCCGTCGGCATGGCCACCGAAATCCCGCCGCACAACCTGACCGAAGTCGCCGCGGCGGCGGTGGCGCTGCTCAAGGATCCGGCACTGGATACCGCCGGGCTGATGACCTACCTGCCCGGCCCCGATTTCCCCGGCGGCGGCCGCATCATCACCGCCAGCGACGACATCCGCGCCGCGTATGAATCCGGCCGCGGCTCGGTGCGGGTACGTGCGCAGTGGGAAGTGGAGAAGCTGGCGCGCGGCCAATGGCGCGTCATCGTGTCCGAACTGCCGCCCGGCTCCAGCGCGCAGAAGGTGCTGGCCGAGATCGAGGACGCCACCAACCCCAAGCCCCGCGCCGGCAAAAAGGCGCTGTCGCAGGAGCAGCAGAACCTCAAGAACCTGATGCTGTCGCAGCTTGACCGCGTGCGCGACGAATCGGACGGCGAGCATCCGGTGCGGTTGGTGTTCGAGCCCAAGTCGAGCCGGCTGAATCCGGACGAATTCATGACCCTCCTGCTGGCACAGACCAGCATGGAGCAGAACGTGTCCATGAACCTGGTCATGGTCGGCATGGACGGCCGCCCGCAGCAGAAGGGGCTGAAAGCCATCCTGTCCGAGTGGCTCGGTTTCCGCGAAACCACCGTCACCCGCCGGCTGGCGCACCGTCTGGACAAGGTCGAGCAGCGCATCCACATCCTCGAAGGCCGCCAGCTGGTGTTCCTGAGCCTGGATGCGGTGATCCGGGTCATCCGCGAATCGGACGAACCCAAGCCGGAACTGATGGCGGCCTTTGGCCTGTCGGAGATCCAGGCCGAGGACATTCTGGAAATCCGCCTGCGCCAGCTCGCCCGCCTTGAGGGCTTCAGGCTGGAAAAGGAGCTGGGCGAGCTGCGTGACGAAGCCGGCGGCCTGCGGCACCTGCTGGCCAGCGACCATGCCCGGCAGAAGCTCATCATCAAGGAAATCGAGGCCGATGCCGCCAAATACGGCGACCGCCGCCGCAGCGAGCTGAAACCGGCCGAAAAGGCCACCCTGACCCAGACCGTGGCCGACGAGCCGGTGACGCTGATCCTGTCGAAAAAGGGCTGGCTGCGCGCGCGCGTGGGGCACCACGTCGATCTGGCCACGCTGGCCTTCAAGGACGGCGACGCGCTGGCCGCGGTGCTGGAAACCCGCACCGTGTGGCCGGTGGTGGTGCTCGACAGCCACGGGCGCGCCTATACCGTCGATGCTGCCGACGTGCCGACCGGGCGCGGCGACGGCGTGCCGGTCACGTCGTTGATCGACGTGCAGGAGCAGGCGCGGGTCTGCCACATGCTGGCCGCTCCCGAGGATGCCCGCTTCGTGGTGGCCGGCAGCGGCGGTTACGGTTTTGTGGTGGAAATGAAGGACATGGTCAGCCGGGTCAAGGCCGGCAAGGCCTTCCTGACGCTGGAAGCCCACGAAATCCCGCTGGCACCGGTGCCGGTGACGGCAGCCGGACTGGCCGCCGGCCAGCTGGTCGCCATCAGCCAGCAGGCCCGCGCGCTGGTGTTCCCGGCCGGTGAACTCAAGGCGCTGGCCAAGGGGCGCGGACTGATGCTGATGCAGCTGGACGACGGCGACACGCTGGAGACACTGGCGGTGGTCGAAGGCAGCGCCGCCCGCATCTGCGGCACCCTGCGCACCGGCCGCGAAGACAGCTTCCGGCTGGAGTTTGCCGATTACGCCGGCAAGCGCGCCAAAAAGGGAAAACTGCTGCCCAAGCGTTGGGTGATTACGGCGGTGGAGCCGGTGTGATCATGCCCTGATCATGCGGCAGGCGGACTCTGGTCATGGCGGGAGAGCAGGTCTTCATAGAAGGCGCCACAGGTTCCCGCCGGATCGGAAATCTGGATTTCGAGAATCCAGAGCCCGGTGTCCGGACAGGCGGAAAAATCACCCAGGCTGCCGGCCTTGTAAATGGCGTGCGGGAAATCGGAGACCCGGTGTCCCTGGATGTCCATGTTGAGCTTCCACCCCATGGCCTGGGCCCGCGCTTGGGCAAACTGGTAGAGCGCCGGACCGCCCGGTCCTTCTGCGCGCCACTTGGCCGCCACCTCGAACCAGAGCTGGCGCGCCGCCCGGGCACAGGCCAGCTTGCCCGCGTGGTCACCCGTGACGAACGTGTCACCCGCGTCGCCTTCATGGCCGTCCCAGACCACACCCAGGTCGATAAAGAAAATGTCATCTTCAAGCAGGACGTTGTCCGGATCGATCGGCTGGCTGAAGGTCTTGAGCGTCGAGGCACCGAAACGGATGATGATGCCGTGCCAGAGTCGGTCCATCCCCATTTTATCCAGCTCGTCCTTTGCCAGCACTTTGGCCTGCTGCTCGGTCATGCCGGGCCTGATCAGGCTGGCGATGCGTTGCACCGCTTCCATGGTCTTGTCGCGGGCGACAAGCATTTTGTCCGGAGAAAACCGGGGACCGACTGCTTCTGGATGACAGGTTTGCGACATGGTTGCGTGCTCCGGAAAATACCTGGTTGGTTCGTAGGCCCCTGGCGGGGGGAGCCTCAATCCACAATGAACAGTGTGGCGCCGGTCGGGGAGGACGAGCGGTGCGGTTCGGCATTGTCCGCCACCTGGTAGCTCATGCCCGGACGCAGCACGAACCGGCGGCCGTCGGCCAGCCCGGTATGCAGTTCGCCGTCCAGGCACAGCAGGATGTGGCCCTTGCTGCACCAGTGGTCGGCCACATAGCCGGGCGAATACACCACCCGGCGTACCCGCAGCGGCCCGAACTGGCGGGTGCGCCAGCAGGCCGTGCCGTGGGTACCCGGATGCAGGGTGTCGGGCAGGCTGTTCCAGTCGGTCAGGCCAAACGGCAGGTCGGTAATCTGCATGCTGCGGCTTTCGGTGAGGGAAAGCCGGCAGGTTATCTTTTTGTCATGATTTGCGACAGCTGCGTGGCTAGTTGTGCCACATCCGTTTCCGTGTGGGCCGCCGACAGCGACACCCGCAGGCGGGCGGTACCGGGCGGGACGGTGGGCGGGCGGATGGCCGGCACCCACAGCCCGGCCTCGCGCAGGGCCAGACTGGCCGCCACGGCATCGGCATCGCTGCCGATCAGGATGGGCTGGATGGCGGTACGGGACGGCAGCAGCTGCAATCCGGCCGCGGCACAGCCGGCGCGCAGGGTGGCGACATGGCCGGCGAGCCGGGCGCGGGCGGCGTCGGCCGGTTCGACCAGCGCCAGCATGGCGGTCAGCGCGTGGGCCAGCGCCGGCGGCATGGCAGTGGTGAAGATGGCAGTGCGGGCAGTGTTGACCAGCCAGTCGATGACCATCGCGTCGGCGGTCACGGCGGCACCGGCGAGGCCTGCGGCCTTGCCGAAGGTGGCGAGCTGCACCAGCCGCGGGTGCGGCGCCACGCCATGGGCGGCCAGCGTGCCGCGCCCTTGCGGGCCGAGCACGCCAAAGCCGTGGGCATCGTCGACATAGAGCCAGGCGTCAAAGCGTTCGGCCAGCGCCAGCAGGGCGGCCAGCGGCGCTTCGTCGCCGTCCATGCTGTAGACCGCGTCCACCGCGATCAGTTTGGCGGGAGCGGTGCTGGCGGCCAGCCGGCGTTCGAGGTCGGCCAGGTCGTTGTGACGGAAACGCTGGAACTCCGCCCGCGACAGCAGGCAGCCGTCGAGCAGCGAGGCATGCGCCAGCCGGTCGGCAAACACCGCGTCGCCGCGCCCGACCAGTGCGCCGATCACCCCGACGTTGGCCTGGTAACCGCTGGAAAACAGCAGCGCCGCCTCGCGGCCGAGAAACGCGGCCAGCGCGGTTTCGGCGGCCTCGTGGGGCGCGAGATGCCCGCTGACCAGATGCGACGCGCCGGCGCCGGCACCAAAGCGGGCCGCACCCTCCTGCAGGGCAGCGACCAGCGCCGGGTGATTGGCCAGGCCGAGGTAGTCGTTGCTGGCAAAGGCGAGGTAGTCGCGGCCGTCCACCGTCAGGCGCGGTCCCTGCGGGGTGCTGACCAGCGGGCGGCGCCGGCGGCGGCTGGCGGCATCAAGGGCCGCCAGTCCGGCGGCCAGGTCGGCAGGGCGCGGCATGTTCAGTCGTGGTGATGGTGGTGGTGCAGGTCCGGACGCGGCTCGGGCGCCTGGCCCTCCGGGTAGAGGTCGAGCTTGGCCAGCAGCTCGGCGTCGTGGTCGGCTTCCGGGTTGCCGGTGGTGAGGAGCTTGTCGCCGTAGAAGATCG
The DNA here is from genome assembly GCF_000423285.1 of Laribacter hongkongensis DSM 14985. Lineage (NCBI taxonomy): Bacteria > Pseudomonadati > Pseudomonadota > Betaproteobacteria > Neisseriales > Aquaspirillaceae > Laribacter > Laribacter hongkongensis. The sequence continues at coordinate 127,152 of NZ_AUHR01000007.1, read as the reverse complement.
AGTTGGCACCGGCCATGAAGGCCAGGGCCTGCATGGCTTCCGGCATGGCCTGACGGCCGGCGGACAGGCGCACGTAGCTGGTCGGCATGGTGATGCGGGCCACGGCGATGGTGCGGATGAATTCGCTCCAGTCGAGCTCGGCGGCATCGGCCAGCGGGGTGCCTTCGACCTTGACCAGCTGGTTGATCGGCACGGATTCCGGCTGCGGGTCGAGGTTGGCGAGGCTGGCGATCAGGCCGGCGCGCTCCTTGCGCGATTCGTTGAGGCCGATAATGCCGCCGCAGCAGACCTTGAGGCCAGCCTGGCGCACCTTGCCGAGCGTGTCGAGGCGGTCGTCGAAGTCGCGGGTGTGGATCACCTCGCCGTAGTGTTCCGGCGCGGTGTCGAGGTTGTGGTTGTAGTAGTCGAGTCCGGCGTCCTTGAGCTGTTCGGCCATGCCGTCCTTCAAGAGACCGAAGGTGCCACAGGTTTCCATGCCGAGGTCCTTGACCGCGCGGATGATGGCGCTGACCTTGTCCACGTCCTTGGGCTTGGGGCCGCGCCAGGCCGCACCCATGCAGAAGCGGCTGGCGCCACGGGCCTTGGCCAGCCGGGCTTTTTCCACCACTTCTTCCACGTCCAGCAGTTTCTGGCTGGTGACGCCGGTATCAAAGCGTGCCGACTGCGGGCAGTAGCCGCAGTCTTCCGGACAGCCGCCGGTCTTGATCGACAGCAGGGTGGAAAGCTGGACGGCGCGCGGGTCGAAATGCTCGCGGTGCACCTGGGCGGCGCGGTAGACGAGGTCGAGGAACGGGGTTTCGAACAGGGCCTCGACCTTGCACACGCTCCAGTACTCAAGCTGCGGGTGCGGGGTGGGGCGGCGGAGTTCGACAGGCTGGACGCTGGAATTCATTTTGGGTAAACCGTGGCAGGTCGGACTGGAAGAATGGCGGAATCGTCGATCATGCCCCTGCCTCTGTCAAACCGGATGCGTCGTTTTATAAACAGTTGTGCATTTTTTGTGCACGACTGCGGCCTGTGCGGCCAGCCGGCAGACCGGCCCGTGTGCGCGGCGTGCCTGGCTGCTCTGCCGCAACTGGCCGGTTCGGCCTGTCCGCGTTGCGGCGTGCGGCATCCGGCCGGCGGGGTGTGTCACCGTTGCCGCCTGCGGCCGCCGGCCTTTGATGCGCTGCATGCCGGTCATGCCTACCAGTGGCCGCTGTCGGCGGTGCTGCACCGCTGCAAGTACGGTGGTGACCTGCAACAGGCCGGCCTGATGGCGTACCTGATGCTGGCGGCCGCGCCGGTCCTGCCGGCCGGTGCGGTGCTGGTGCCGGTGCCCCTGCCGCGGCGGGCGCATCCCGGGCGGGATTTCAACCACAGCGCCGAGCTGGCCGGCCTGCTGGCGCGGGCAACCGGACTGCCGGTCTGCGACGTGCTGTCCCGGGTGCGGGACACGCCGCCACAGGCCGGTCTGGGCCGGAGGCAGCGGCTGCGCAACATGGCCGGTGCCTTTGCTTCGGCCGCGTTGCCGGCGGGGCAGTCTTGCGTGCTGGTCGACGATGTCCTGACCACCGGCGCGACGCTGTCGGCCGCTGCCAGGGCCCTGAAACGGGCCGGTGCCGGCCGGGTCGAAGGCTGGGTCTGGCTGCGGGCGCAACCGGGCTGAGCCGGCGCCAGCCGGGCGATTGCCGCCAGATCGGTGCTGTTGGACGACGATGCTGTACATGCCGTTTCTTGACCAAGTCATTGATGAGCTTGCACAATCCGCCGCTATGTTTGCCGTCGTCCTGTTTGAACCCGAGATCCCGCCCAATACCGGGAACATCATTCGCCTGTGTGCCAACACGGGTTGCGAGCTCCATCTGGTCGAGCCGCTCGGGTTTCCGCTGGAGGATGCGCGACTGCGCCGGGCCGGTCTGGACTACCACGAATACGCCGCGCTGACGGTGCACAAGAACTGGGCCGCCTGTCGGCAGGCTTTGGTGGGCCGGCGCATGCTGGCCATGACGACCAGGTCGAGCCGTCCGGCGTTTGCACTGGCTTTCGCTCCGGGCGACGTGCTGGTGTTCGGGCCCGAATCGCGAGGGCTGCCGGCCGAAGTGCTGGCGGATTTCGCGGATTCCGAGCGCCTGCGGCTGCCTATGCTGCCGGGGCAGCGGAGCATGAATCTCTCCAACGCGGTGGCCGTCACCGTGTTCGAGGCATGGCGCCAGCAAGGCTTTGCCGGCGCCATCTGAAGCGGACAGGATGCAACGCAGGCAGCGATTGTTCCTTGTCCAACATTGTTTGATCGCTTATCAAACAATCTGTTTGTTTTTGAAAGGAAAGGTTTTCACAAAACCAATCTGAACGCCAACCCGCGCACTTCGCGCAACAGCATAAGGAAAGTGCCGATGAAGCCTTTGCGATGGCTGTGGCTTGCGATAGTCACGTCACTCCTGGCCGCCTGTGGCAGTACCCAGCCGGCCGCCAAGTTTTCACAATCCGCTTCTGCCCAGTCCGTCCGCGCCCAGCAGGCTGCGGTCAAGCCGGTCAGGAATTCCCCGCTGCACCAGGACCCGCTGGCCCTGTTGTCGATGGCCACCGAGCCGTCGCTGGTTGATGCGCTGGCTGATGAGCCGCTGCACCCCAGTGCCAACCGCCCCTACAGCGTCATGGGCGTCAGCTACACCCCGGAAGTCGAGCGCAAGGCCTATCGTGCCCGCGGCAAGGCTTCGTGGTACGGCAACAAGTTTCATGGCCGCCGCACCGCCAGCGGTGAGCGCTACGACATGAACGAACTGACTGCTGCGCATCCGACGCTGCCGATCCCGAGCTTTGCCCGGGTCACCAACGTCAAGAACGGCAAGTCGGTCATCGTGCGCATCAACGACCGCGGTCCGTTCCACAAGGGACGCCTGATCGACCTCTCGTACGCCGCTGCGCACGAGCTGGGCTACGTCAAGCGTGGCAGTACCGACGTGGTGGTCGAGCGTGTCTGGCCGAACGACGGCGTCAAGCCGGCAATCGACGTGGCCAAGGCCGGCAACAAGGGCATCATGCCGGTGGCCGCCACCGGCAACGATCTGGCCTTGCCGGCGTCAGCCGTACCCGCCAAGGGCAGCTGGCTGCAACTGGGTGCCTACGGTTCGCCCAGCAATGCCGAAGCCATGCGCCAGCGTCTGGCCGAGCAGATGGCCGGCAGCGGCAGTTCGGCCCGGCTGGAAGTCGTCAACCATGACGGCCTCTACAAGCTGCGTCTGGGCCCGTTTGTCACGCCGGCCCGTGCCCGTGAAGTGGCCGACCAGCTCAAGCTCGGCACCGCACTGGTGATGAGCTGATCCGCAGGCGCGGTCTTGCAGCAATGAAAAAAGCCGGCACTGCCGGCTTTTTTCCTGTTTGATGTTCCGCTTTCCGCTTTCCGCTTTCCGCTTTCCGCTTTCCGCTTTCCGCTTTCCGCTTTCCGCTTTCCGCTTTCCGGAGGTTCGTCTGGCGTACGCACCGGATGGTGCACTCCGGGCCGGGAGCATGCCGTCCGTACCGTACGGCCAGGCCTTCCGGGGCCATACCGCCGGATAGGCTAGAGGTCTTGTGCGCGGGGCTGCGTGGCGGCAACGGCAAACGCCACGATGTCGTCAAGATAGTCGGCAAACCACGGAAAACCGTGGTCGCCGCCTTCTCGCACCGTTTGCCGGCAGCCGGCAAACCGGCTGGCCGCCGCCTGCCAGTCCAGCACTTCGTCCCCGGTGCAGGCCAGCAGCCAGTAAAGCGCGGGCGTGATGCGGGCAGGCTCGGCTTCGGCCAGCGTGGCCAGATGGGCCGGCGTCACTTCCACCTCTTCGCCGCTGTGGTAGTGCGTGTGTTTGCCGACCAGCAAGCCGGCGTGGCGCCAGGGATGGACGGCCGGATTGACCAGCACGGCCGGAGCCTGCCAGCGCTCGGCCATCACTTCGGCGTAAAAGCCGCCAAGGCTGGAGCCCACCAGTACGAACGGCGCACCGTCGAGGTTGACCAGCGTGGCTTCGGTTTCCAGCAGTGCCAGCAGCGGGTCCACCGGCAGCACCGGGGCGTGGAAGCGGTCGGCCAGTCCGGCGGCGGCCAGATGGTGGCGCAGGCATTCGGCCTTGGCCGAGGCCGGGCTCGACAAAAAGCCGTGCAGGTAGACGAAATGCGGTATCACGGGTAATCGATGCGGTGGTTCATTTCCAGGGCGGGCATCGATTCGGCCGTCTGGCCGACGATGCGCGCCGGTACGCCGGCCACGGTCACGTGTGGCGGCACGTCGCTCAGCACCACGCTGCCGGCACCGACCTTGACGCCTTCGCCGAGGCTGATGTTGCCGAGGATCTTGGCACCGGCGCCCAGCAGCACACCGGCACCGATCTTCGGATGGCGGTCGCCCGACTGCTTGCCGGTGCCGCCCAGCGTCACGCCTTGCAGGATCGACACGTTGTCGCCGACCACCGCAGTTTCGCCGGCGACAAAGCCGGTGGCATGGTCGAGCAGGATGCCTTCGCCGAACCGGGCGGCCGGATGGATGTCGACGCCCATGGATTCGGAAATGCGGTTTTGCAGGAACAGCGCCAGCGCATCGCGCCCGGCGCCCCACAGCCAGTGGGTGACGCGGTAGCACTGCAGGGCGTGGTAGCCCTTGTAGTACAGCAGCGGCGTCGAGTAGGCCTCGCAGGCCGGGTCGCGGTCGTAGCAGGCGGTCAGGTCGGCGCGCGCGGCTTCGACGATGTGCGGGTCTTCGGTAAAGGCCTCGTGCAGCAGCTCGACCAGTGCGCGGCCGTCCATCACGTTGCAGACCAGCTTGCTGGACAGGTGGAAGGCCAGCATGTCCTCAAACGAGGCGTGCCGCAGCACGGTCATGTGCAGGAAGCTGGCAAGCAGGGGTTCGCGCTCGGCCGATCGCACGACTTCGTCGCGGATCGCCTGCCAAAGGGGGTCGGTGGTCAACACGGAAACTCCGGACTCAACTACTGGAAAGACTGGCACCCTTGCGGGGCAAGGCCCGACTCTAGCGCCCGGCTGACGGCGGCACAACCCGCTGTCTGCGCGGACAGGCAGCGGAGCGGGCCCGGTTTTCAGGGTAGCAGAACGGTGGAACCGGTCGTGCGCCGCGCTTCCAGGTCGCGGTGGGCCTGTGCGGCATCCTGCAGGGCGTAGCGCTGGCCGATGCTGATGCGGACCTGGCCGCTGCTGATCACGGCAAAGAGATCGGCAGCGGTTTCCAGAAGTTCCGCACGGGTGGCGGTGTAGTCGGCCAGCCGCGGACGGGTCAGGTACAGCGAGCCCTTGGCGGCCAGCACGTTGGGCGACACCGGCGGCACCGCACCCGAAGCATTGCCGAAGCTGACCAGCATGCCGCGCGGGGCGAGGCTGTCGAGCGAGCCTTCGAAGGTGGCGGCACCGACCGAATCAAACACCACCGGCACGCCGCGGCCCTGCGTCAGCTCGCGCACGCGCGGCGCAAATGCTTCTTCGCGGTAGTTGATCACGTGGTCGCAGCCAAGCGAGCGGGCGATGGCGGCCTTGTCTTCCGACCCGACCGTGCCGATCACGGTGGCGCCCAGTGCCCTGGCCCACTGCACGGCAATCTGGCCGACCCCGCCGGCTGCAGCGTGCCACAGCAGGGTGTCGCCGGTGCCGACCGGACGGGTGCGCTTGAGCAGGTACTGCGCGGTCATGCCGGCCAGCATGCTGGCCGCTGCCGTTTCGTCGCTGACCGTATCCGGCAGCGGCACCAGCACGTCAGCGGCGAGGTTGCGGCGTTCGCTGTAGGCACCGCAAATGCCTCCGGCATAGGCGACGCGATCACCTATCCTGAATTCTGTCACGCCGGCACCGACGGCCTCGACCACGCCGGCAGCCTCCAGCCCGATCCCGGAAGGCAACGGCAGCGCGTACAGGCCACTGCGGTGGTAGGTGTCGATGTAGTTGAGGCCGATGGCGGTGTGGCGCAGCGTCACTTCGCCGGCTGCCGGAGCCGGCAGCCCGACGGCCTGCCAGTCCAGCACGTCCGGGCCGCCTGTCTGGGCAAAGCGGATGGCACGGGTCGTGGTCATGATGGTTTCTCCTGGAAAAAGCGGTTTCTCTATGGGTGTGCAGACCTCGGAACGAGGCGTGAAGGGGTGCAGATGAAGGGCATTGTATTTACCGAATTTCTGGACATGGTCGAAACACGCTGGTCAGCCGGTTTTGCCGATGCGCTGCTGGATGCCACCGAGCTCAAGAGCGGTGGCGCCTACACCACGGTCGGCACCTACGATTTCGGCGAGATGGTCGCCCTGCTGGGAGAGCTGTCCCGGCGCACCGGCATCGCGGCCAGTGAATTGCTGCACGTGTTCGGCCAGCATTTTTTTGCCCGCCTGACCGTACTGTATCCGGATTTCATCGCGGCGGCGCCCGATGCTTTCAGCCTGCTGGCCGGCATCGAGGACGTGATCCACACCGAAGTGCGCAAGCTCTACCCCGATGCCGAGCTGCCGGTGTTCGAGATTGCCTGCCATACCCCGGAGCGGCTGGAACTGCTGTACCAGTCGCCTCGCTGCCTGTCGCGGCTGGCGCACGGGCTGATTGACGGCGCCTTGCAGCATTACGGCGAACAGGTCGCGGTACGGCTGGAGCCGCTGGAGCCGTCCGGGCAACGGGTCAGGATCGTGCTGGAGCGCAGCGCATGAGCCGCCCCGTGCCGGACCCGGACGCGCTGGCCCGTCTGGAGCGGCGTGCCGAGCGCGAACGGCGGGCGCGGCACGAAGCCGAACGGCTGCTGGAACAGAAAAGCCTCGAGCTTTACAGCGCCAACCGGCTGCTGGAAGCGCGGGTGGCCGAACGCACGGCCGAACTGGAAGTGGCGCTGGCGCGGGCCGAGCAGGCCGGGCGGGCCCGCAGCGCATTCCTCGCCATGATGAGCCACGAAATCCGCACGCCGATGAATGGCGTGATCGGCACGGCAGACCTGCTGGCACAGACCGGCCTCAGCGCCGAACAGTTGCAGTACGTCAACACCATCCGCGAGTGCGGGCAGGCACTGACCACGCTGATCGACGACATTCTCGACTTTTCACGCATTGATGCCGGCAAACTGGTGCTGGAAAACCAGCCGCTCGACCTGATGGCACTGCTGGCGAGCGTATGCCGGCTGTTTGCCGGCGCCGCCCGGGACAAGGGGCTGACGCTGGAGTTCGTGCCCGGCCTTGCCGGGCCGTGCGGCTGGATCATGGGCGACGCCCACCGCATCCGCCAGATCGCGGTCAACCTCGTCGGCAATGCCATCAAGTTCACCGGACGCGGCCGGGTATCGGTGCGGCTCCTGCAGGCACCGGCCGCGGAGGCTGGCGTCTGTGAACTCCGGCTGGCGGTCAGCGACACCGGCATCGGGCTGACGCCGGAAGCGCAGACGCGCATTTTTGTCCCGTTTGAACAGGCCGACCTGTCCACCACCCGCCGCTTCGGCGGCAGCGGGCTGGGGCTGGCCATCTGCCGGCAACTGGCGCAGCTGATGCACGGGCAGCTGGAAGTCGTCAGCCAGCCCGGAGCCGGCAGCACGTTCAGCCTGGTCTGGCAGGCACCGGTCGCCACCCCGCCGGCAGTCACCCCGGCCGGTCCGGTGGCACCGGACGGGATGCCGGCCGGCCTGCGCGTACTGCTGGCCGAGGACAATCCGGTCAACCAGCGGCTGGCGCTGAAAATGCTGGAAAAACTCGGCATCCACGCCGTACTGGCAGCCAACGGCCGGCAGGCAGTCACCGAAGCACGGCGGATGCAGCCGGACCTGATCCTGATGGATTTGCAGATGCCGGAGTGCGACGGGCTGGATGCCACCCGCGCCATCCGCCGGCTGGAGCAGCCGCAGCCGGTAATCGTGGCGCTGACGGCCAATGCGCTGGCCGAAGACCGCGAGGCATGCCTGGCTGCCGGCATGGACGATTATCTGGCCAAGCCCTTCACCCTCGCCGAACTGCGCCACATGCTGGCGAGCCAGCAGGACCGCCTGCGCGCGCGGAGCAGGGCGGTCTTGCCGGCAGGTCCGTCCTGCCCGGTCTGACCCGCTGGCGGACCGGCTCGCTGCGTGCTTGTCCGGCCGGAGCCCGGAAAAGCCTGCCGGACATTGAAGTTCCGGGCGGCTTCCGGAGTGCCCTGCCTGCGGCAGAACAGCCTGTCCGTGCGTACGGCTGCCGGATGGCGGGCGGTTGCGCGAACCGTTGCCATGCGCCTGTGCCGGGAGCACCAGAAGTACCGCGTCGGTAGACACGACTCCGGAACGGCCATGTTGCAGTGCGGTCGGCCGGCCTGCGGCCAGGGCAAAACTGCATGGTAGTATGCATGCCATTTGCTTTTCGCCATTCGTTGCCGCCATGACCACCCGCCACGCCCTGCTGACCGACCTTCTGCAATCTCGCATCCTGATCCTCGACGGCGGGATGGGCACCATGATCCAGCGCCACCAGTTGCAGGAGGCCGATTACCGCGGCAGCCGCTTTGCCGGCTGGCCGCACGACGTCAAGGGCAACAACGACCTCCTGGTGCTGACGCGGCCGGACGTGATCGGCGGCATTCACCAGGCGTATCTGGACGCCGGCGCCGACATCATCGAAACCAACACCTTCAACGCCACCTCCATCGCCATGGCCGACTACGGCATGGAAGGGCTGGTGCACGAAATGAACGTCGCTGCCGCCCGGCTGGTGAAAGAGCTGTGCGAGGCGGAAACCGTCCGCAATCCGGCCAAGCCGCGCTTCTGCGCCGGGGTGCTCGGGCCGACCAACCGCACCTGTTCGATCAGCCCGGACGTCAACGACCCCGGCTACCGCAACATCAGCTTTGACGAACTGGTCTCGAGCTACACCGAAGCCATCGACGGGCTGGTAGCCGGCGGCGCCGACCTCCTCTTGGTCGAAACCATTTTCGACACCCTCAACGCCAAGGCGGCGGTGTTTGCCATCCAGCGTTATTTCGACCTGCGCCCGGAGCTGGAGCGGTTGCCGATCATGATTTCCGGCACCATCACCGACCAGTCCGGCCGTACGCTCACCGGCCAGACCACCGAAGCGTTCTACAACTCGCTTTCCCACGCCGACGCCCTGAGCTTCGGCCTCAACTGCGCGCTCGGCCCCGACCTGTTGCGCCCGTATGTCGAGGAAATGTCGCGCGTGTCGGCCGGCTTCGTATCGGTACACGCCAACGCCGGCCTGCCCAACGCCTTTGGCGGCTACGACCTGGCGCCGGCTGACATGGGCCGCGCCGTGCGCGAATGGGCCGAAGCCGGCCTGATCAACATCGTCGGCGGCTGCTGCGGCACCACGCCTGAACATATTGCCGCCATTGCCGAGGCGGTGGCCGGCGTGGCCCCGCGTCCGCGCCCGGTGATTACGCCGAAGTGCCGGCTGGCCGGGCTGGAGCCGTTCAACATCGGCGACAAGGATCTGTTCGTCAACGTGGGCGAACGCACAAACGTCACCGGCAGCCGCGCCTTCGCCAGGCTCATCCTTAACGGCGACTACGCCACCGCGCTCGACGTGGCGCGCCAGCAGGTGGAAAACGGCGCCCAGATCATCGACATCAACATGGACGAGGGCATGCTCGACGCCCATGCGGCCATGGTGCGCTTCCTCAACCTGATCGCCGCCGAGCCGGACATTGCCCGCGTGCCGGTGATGATCGACAGCTCCAAGTGGGAGGTGATCGAGGCCGGCCTGAAATGCATCCAGGGCAAGGGCATCGTCAACTCGATCTCGATGAAGGAAGGCAAGGACAAGTTCATCGAGCAGGCGCGGCTGGTGCGCCGCTATGGTGCCGCCGTCATCGTGATGGCTTTCGACGAGCAAGGGCAGGCCGACACCTTTGCCCGCAAGGTGGAAATCTGCGAAAAGAGCTACCGCATTCTGGTCGACGAAGTGGGCTTCCCGCCGGAAGACATCATCTTCGACCCCAACGTCTTCGCCGTCGCCACCGGCATCGAAGAACACGCCCGCTACGGGCTGGATTTCATCGAGGCCACCGGCTGGATCAAGCAAAACCTGCCACACGCCAAGATTTCCGGCGGGGTGTCCAACGTGTCGTTCTCGTTCCGTGGCAACAACAAGGTGCGCGAAGCCATCCACGCGGTCTTCCTCTACCACGCCATCCAGCGTGGCATGACCATGGGCATCGTCAACGCCGGTGCGCTGGAGGTGTACAACGAGGTCGACCCGGAACTGCGCGACCGCATCGAGGACGTGGTGCTGATGCGCACGCCGAAGGACGGTGGCGACGCCACCGAGCACCTGATCGCGCTGGCGGAAAAGTTCAAGGGCGAAGCCGTTGCCGGCAAGCAGGGCGAGGATCTGGCCTGGCGTGACTGGCCGGTGGAAAAACGCCTCGAGCACGCGCTGGTGAAGGGCATTACCACCTATATCGAGCAGGACACCGAAGAAGTGCGCGCCAAGAGCGAGCGCCCGATCCATGTGATCGAAGGTCCGCTGATGGACGGCATGAACGTGGTCGGCGACCTCTTTGGCGCTGGCAAGATGTTCCTGCCGCAGGTGGTGAAATCCGCCCGCGTGATGAAGGCCGCGGTGGCCTACCTTGAGCCTTTCATCGACGAAGAAAAGATCCGCCTCGGCCTGCAGGACGCGCCGGCCAAGGGCGTGATCATCATGGCCACGGTCAAGGGCGACGTGCACGACATTGGCAAGAACATCGTCGGCGTGGTGCTGCGCTGCAACAACTACAAGGTGATTGATCTGGGCGTGATGGTGCCGTGCCAGACCATCCTCGACGCGGCACGCGAGCACAAGGCCGACATCATCGGCCTGTCTGGACTCATTACGCCGAGTCTGGAGGAGATGGCGTATGTGGCGAAGGAAATGCAGCGCCAGGGTTTCGACATTCCGCTGCTGATCGGCGGCGCCACCACCAGCCGCGTGCATACCGCGGTGAAGATTGCCCCGCATTACCGCGGCCCGGTGATCTACGTGCCGGACGCCAGCCGCGCGGTGGGGGTGTGCTCGAACCTGCTGTCCGACACCCTGCGCGACGGTTTCGTGCAGGAAGTGGCGGATGATTACGCCAAGGCGCGTGCCATTTTCGAAGGACGCGGCGAGGCGCGCCTGCTGCCGCTGGCCGAGGCGCGCGCGCACCGCTTTGCCGGCGAGTGGGCGCTGTACACACCGCCGGTGCCGCGCTGGCTGGGCGTGCGCCGGTTCGAGGTGGAACTGGCCGACATCGTGCCGTTCATCGACTGGACGCCGTTCTTCCAGAGCTGGGAGCTGGCCGGCCGTTTCCCGGCCATCCTGGACGATGCCGTGGTGGGCGAATCGGCCCGCCAGCTGTTTGCCGATGCCCAGGCCATGCTGGGGCAGGTGGTGGAAGGCCGCTGGCTGGAAGCGCGCGCCGTGATCGGCCTTTTCCCGGCCAACAGCGTCAACGACGACGACATCGAGCTGTACGACCCCGAAACCGGTGAGCGCCGCCTGAGCTGGACCGGCCTGCGACAGCAGATCGTCAAGACCGACAAGCAGGGTGGCGGCCAGCCGGACTGGGCACTGGCCGACTTTGTCGCTCCCAAGGGCAGCGGCGTGCGCGACTATCTGGGCGCGTTTGCCGTGACGGCGGGACTGGGCATCGAGCCGCATGTGGCGCGCTTTGAAGCCGCCAACGATGACTATTCGGCCATCCTGCTCAAGGCGCTGGCCGACCGGCTGGCCGAGGGCCTTGCCGAGTTGATGCACGCACGGGTGCGGCGCGAGTTCTGGGGCTATGCCGATAGCGAGGCACTCGACAACGAGGCGCTGATCGACGAGCGCTACGTCGGCATCCGGCCGGCGCCGGGCTATCCGGCCTGCCCGGACCACACCGTCAAGCGCGGGCTGTTTGACCTGCTGGATGCGCCGGCCATCGGCATGACGCTGACCGAGGGCTACGCCATGCTACCGACCGCTGCCGTGTCGGGTTTTTACTTCAGCCATCCGGACAGCCGCTACTTCGGAGTCGGCAAGATCGGCCGTGACCAGGTGCAGAGTTACGCCGCCCGCCGCGGTGTCAGCGTGGAGCAGGCCGAGCGCGACCTGGCGCCGAACCTGGGGTATTCCGCATGAAGATCGAAATCCTGTTTCCCACGCCGACCGAAGCCCGTGACTTCCACCGCTTCGGCGTCGGCACGCATGTCAGCGGCGTGGGCATTGCCGCCACGGCCTATTCCACCCTCAAGATCATCCAGTCACGCCAGCCGGACTGGCTGATTCTTGCCGGTGTGGCCGGGGTCTATCCGCATGCCGGCCTGAAGGTGGGCGAGGTGGTGCTGGTGGAAAGCGAAGTCGAGGGTGATCTCGGCTTTTTCACGCCGGACGGCTTCACCCATCTGGCGCACCTGCCGATCGACATGGAGTTCGAGCGGCGCCATACGCTGGCCTGTCCGCACCTGCCGGCAGCCGCCCCGTTTGCCACGGCGCGCAGCATGACGCTCAACGCCGCACTGGCACCGTTCGTGGACGCCAGCCAGGTCGAGATCGAAAACATGGAGGGCGGGGCATTCTTCCATGTCTGCCAGCAGGAGCGCATCCGGTTCCTGGAGTTGCGGGCGATTTCCAACGTGGTCCGCCTCGGACATGACGACTGGGACGTGGACGGTGCCGTACAGGCTCTGACCCGGGGGCTGCACCAGCTGGTCGATCATCTGCAAGATACGCAATAAGGCGTTTGTATTGACCCATAAAAAGGACGGATTTCCGTCCTTTTTTGTTGTGCCGCAAGGCTGGCTGCTGCGGGTGCGACAGGGTTCCGGGCTAGTGCAGGTGCCGGGCCGGTACGGCCCGATGGCCTGCCGGGGGCGGTGGCCCGCTGGCACGTTACGGACCGGGGACAAAAAAAACCCTGTCACGGCAGGGGGAGAGCCCGTGACAGGGTTGAAACGGGCGACGGGGGAGTCGCCCGGAGCGCATGCCTCGTCAGAAGCGGCCGGCGCGGCGCTGGCGGCGGGCATCCAGACTCAGGCCGGGGGTTCCGGCCTGCGCCAGCACCAGCAGGCCACCGGCCACGGCTACGTCGCTGATGAACAGCAGGTATTCGCTGGTCTGGCTCCAGTCGTGGTGAAACACCAGCGCGGCCAGCAGCGAAAAGCCGGCCAGCAGGAAGGCGAACAGGCGGACATGCCAGCCCAGCAGCAGCGCGAGCGCCCCGCCGGTTTCCAGCGCGATCACCAGTGGCAGCAGCATGGCACTGACGTGCTGGGTGGCCATGTAGGCAATCGTGCCGTCGTAGCTGAAGATCTTGTTGAGGCCCGCCTGCATGAAGAGTTGCGCCAGCAGGATGCGGCCCAGCAGGTTGGCGAGACTGGCCATGTGTGGATTCCTTGTACGCGCGTTTGACGACTGTTATAGCGCGTGCCGGCAGGCATGCCAGCGTGGGCTTCCAGGCGGTGGTCCTGCCGGTTGGCCGGAAGCCGGGCATGAAGGCATTTGTATGTATTGTGTGGTTTGTGTGTGTTTTTTCGGAATGGCCGAGTGTGTGAATGTATGTTTGTATGTATTTTTGTGTTTATTTATCCAGATGATTTGACTAGATAAATTTGTTTATATGGTCGTTTGTGTTGTTTTGTGTTTGTTTTTTGATTTGATCATACACGTTGTATGTATTTCTCTTGTATGATCGGGTTTGCGTGTATGATGTTGGCTGCATCAATTCATACAGCCGATGGAGCCTTGCGTGCCAATCCTGCCCGCCTTTGAGCATCCGGACTTTCCGGTGGCCCTGAAAACCCTGCGCAAACAGCTGGGCCTGTCGCGTACTGCACTGGCCGGCAAGGTAGGGTTGTCGACCGCAGCCATCCAGCGTTATGAGGCGCAGGATGCCAGTCATATCAAGCCCAGCCGCGAAGCCTACGAGCGCCTGTGTGCCGTGCTGGCCGAGCTGGCGCCGGCCACGCTGCCGGCCGGCCCGGAACAGGCCGGTATCGGCCACGCACCCGCGCTGGCCGGGAGTGTGCCGGAGCCGCTGTCCATCCCGCTGGCCGAGGCAGGCATCGAGCAGCTGATTGCCCGCGCCAAGGCCTTGGGCGCCAGGAAGGTCACCATCGAGTTCTGAGCGGTCCGGCCGCCCAGGCATGCCGGCGGCTCAGCGGCCGCGCTGGAGGTACTCCGGTTCCAGCAGGACGGTCTGGTTGCCGTCCGACAGCCACAGCTGGCCGTCCTGCAAGGTGGCGTTGAGCTGCATGCTGCGCTGGGTCAGCCCGGCCAGGCCGGCCAGGGTGTCCGGCGAAATGCTGGCCACGGTCAGGTTGTCCAGCCGCGAGAGCTTGCCCTGGTTGTTCTGCCACCAGATGTCGGTGGCCCGGCCGCCATAGCTGTAGAGCCAGACCGATTCTGCGCGGCTGCAGGCTTTTTTCAGGCGCTTGTCGTCCGGTTCGCCCAGTTCGATCCACAGGGTGTATTCGCCGGCATCGTTCTGCTGCCACAGTGCCGGCTCGTCGTCGGCACACAGTCCGCGGGTGAAGGCCAGTTTTTCGTCAGCGTGGCAGATGAAGGCTGCAAGGCGCAGCATCATGCGCTCGTCGGTTTCCGACGGGTGGCGGGCGAGGGTCAGCTGGTGACGGGCGTAATAGCCGCGATCCAGATCACTGATCTGCACGTCGGCTTTGAAAATGGTGGCTTTGAGCGCCATGACAGTCCTGGAGGGCGAAAAACCGTTAGTGTAAGCGTTTTGACCCACGGACTATCGGCATGACGCATGAAGGCATGGCACTCGGGCTGGACCTGGGAGGCAGCAAGATTTCCGCCGTGGTGCTGGATGCACGCGGACAGGAGCACTGGCGCCAGCGGGTGGCCACCCCGGCGGGGGATTACGCCGCGACGCTGGCCGCACTGGTGAAACTGGTGACTGCGGCCGAGGCAGCGCTGGGCCCGACGCTGGCGGTCGGGCTTGGTCATCCAGGAGCCGAGCGCCCGGACGGACGCATCAAGAATGCCAACTCCACCTGCCTGATCGGCCAGTGCCTGCGGGCCGACCTGGAACAACGGTTGGAGCGGCGCGTGGCGCTGGCCAACGATGCCGACTGCTTTGCGCTGTCGGAATCGCGTGACGGCACGGCGGCCGGAGCACGTTCGGTGTTCGGCGTCATCCTCGGCACCGGCGTGGGCGGCGGCATCGTGATTGACGGCCGGCTGCTGGCCGGCCCCAACCGCATTGCCGGCGAGTGGGGTCACAACCCGCTGGCGCCGGATCCTGCCGACATGCCGGGGGCTGCGCCACCCTGTTATTGCGGCCGGAGCGGTTGCGTCGAGGCCTGGCTGTCCGGTCCGGCGCTGGCCGCTGATCATGCCCGCCAGACCGGTGAATGCCTGAGTGCCGAAGCCGTTGCCGCACGGGCGGCTGCCGGTGACGCCGCCGCGCACTCGACGCTGGAGCGGCATGCCTTGCGCCTGGCGCAGGCGCTGGCCGGCGTGATCAATGTGCTGGACCCGGAGGTGATCGTGCTGGGCGGCGGCCTGTCCCGGCTGCCCGGTCTGGCCGGCCGCGTCAGCGCCGCGTGGGGAGCGTTCGTGTTTACCGACGAGCCGGTGAGTACCCGCCTGTTGCTGCCGCGTTTTGGTGACGACTCCGGCGTGCGTGGGGCGGCATGGCTGGCGCTGGGGCAGCGGGTCTGAGCCGGGGCATGACGTGACCGTGGTGCCGGTTGGCTGTTCCGGCAGGGGGGCAGTGGCCTGGCAAGGGGGCTTGCCAGGAGCATGAAAAGTGGAATGTCCGGGGTGGATCGCAGGCCATCCGGATGTTGGTCAGCATGCCTGGTGAATATGCAGACCGGGAATCCTGCCGGTTTTAAATGCGGGCTGATCGGATTCCACAGGTTGGTCATGGAGATTTACTTAATAAAAGCAAATGGTTGATGGAACAGGTTGAATGCAGGCCCGGACGGCATGACTCAAGGCAGATATCAATCAGAAAATCTTAATATTCAATTGTGCAAATTTATGGAAATCACTAGACTGCGCCGTTTTTAATCGGGCAGGCCCCCCGTCGGGCCGCGCCAGGCAGACGCCGTACGGGTCCGGTACCCCGGTTTCTGCCGACGTGGAAAGTGATGTGCATGAGCAAACTCAACAAAGGCTTGCAGGTACTGGTGGCCGGTACCTGCATCAACCTGACCATCGGCGTGCTGTACGCCTGGAGCGTGATCAAGAAGGCGCTGGTGAATGACTGGGGCTGGACCAACACCGACGCTTCGATGCCGTACAACGTGGCCATCGTGGTGTGGGCCGTGGCCCTGCTGATTGCCGGTGCGCTGCAGGACCGCATCGGGCCGAAGAAGGTGATCACCCTCGGCGTGGTGCTGGTGGGTCTGGGCATGATCCTGTCGAGCATGATCCCGCAGGACAGCGTACTGGGGCTGACCGTGGCCTTTGGTGGCGTGGTCGGCACCGGCATCGGTTTTGCCTATGCCTGCGTGACCCCGGCTGCCATGAAGTGGTTCCATTCATCCAAAAAGGGCATGGTGTCGGGCATTACCGTCGGCGGCTTCGGGCTGGCTGCCGTGTACCTGGCACCGCTGTGCACCGGGCTGATCGACGGTTTCGGCATTTCGCAGAGCTTCATGATCCTCGGCTCGGCCGTGCTGGTCATCGGCCTGCCGCTGACCCGGGTGATTTCCAACCCGCCGGAAGGCTATGTGGCACCGGCTCCGGCTGCGGCGGCCAGCGCTTCGGCACCGAAGGCATCGGGCCACAACATGACCTGGCGTGAAATGATGAAGACCCGCCAGTTCTACTTCCTGTGGATCATGTTCGTGTTCTCGTCCTCGGCTGGCGTGATGATCATCGGCAACCTCGCCTCGATCGCCACCGACCAGGCCGGCATCCTGAACCCGGCCTACCTGGTGTCGATCCTCGCCATCTCCAACGCCTCCGGCCGTGTGGGTGGCGGCATCCTGTCCGACAGGATCGGTCGTACCAACACCATGCTGCTGGCCTTTGCCCTGCAAGCCGTCAACATGCTGGCCTTCTCGATGTACACCGATGCCGGCATGATCCTGCTGGGTACGGTGGTGGCCGGCATGGCATACGGTTCGCTGATGTCGGTATTCCCGTCGACCACGGCCGACTTCTACGGCCTGAAGAACTACGGTGCCAACTATGGCGTGCTGTACACCGCCTGGGGGGTGTCCGGCTTTGTCGGCCCGCTGCTCGCCGGTCTGGCCGTGGACATCACCGGTACCTACGAATACGCCTACATGATCTCGGCAGCCCTGCTGGGTGTGGCCATCGTGCTGGGCCTGATGACCAGGCCGGTCAAGATGGCCGTGGAACCGGAAGCCGTACCGGCCCGGGCCTGATGCTCCGGGGAACAGGGCATCGCTGATGTCCTGCCGGGAAAAACAAAGGCCGCTGTCCACAGGACAGCGGCCTTTGTCGTTGTAGCGTGTGTGTCAGTCGAGGCGGAAGCGCGTCACCATGCCGTTCAGCGTACCGGCCAGCTGGTTGAGATGGTCGGCACTCTGGCGGCTGGTCTGGCTGGCCCGCTGGTTGTCATGCGACAGCTCGGCAATGCGCCCGACACTGTGGCTGATGGTCTGGCTGGCATTGCTCTGCTCGCGGGTACTGCCGGCGATGCTGCTGACGGCCTCGACGGCCTGCCGGCTTTGCGACTCGATGCGCTCCAGCGTGCCGCCGGCCGCTTCCACTGCCGCCACGCCGGCATTCATGCGCTGGGAAACCGCACGCATCTGCTCGACCACTGCCTGCGATTCGGTCTGCACGCCGGCAATCAGCTGGTCGATCTCGCTGGCCGACCGGGTGGTGCGCTCGGCCAGCTGGCGCACTTCGTCGGCCACTACCGCAAAACCGCGGCCGGCCTCGCCGGCACGGGCGGCTTCGATGGCGGCATTGAGTGCCAGCAGGTTGGTCTGGTCGGCAATGTCCTTGATCAGTTCCAGTACCCGGCTGATGTCGCTGGTGCGTTGGCCGAGCTGGTTGACCACGCCGGCCGTGCCGTGGATTTCCCCGGCGATGGCATGCATTTCGCGGGCGGCTTCGCTGACCTGCCGGTTGCCCTCGCGGGCAGCGCTGGTGGTGGCCTGCGCGACCCGCTCGGCGTCGGCACTGTGTTCGGAAATGTGGTTGATGCTGGTGGACAGCTGCTGCACCGAGGCAGCCAGTTCGCCGGCCGCATCCGACTGTACGTGCGAGCCCTGCTGTACCCGTTCGGCGGCGGATTCCAGTTCGGTCACGGCCTGACCCAGGGCGTGGTTGGACTGGTGGATCTGGCGCATCAGCCCGTTGATGGCCTGGCGCATGTCTTCCAGCGAGCCGGACAGGCGATCGGTTTCGCAGCGGCTGCGGCTGTCGTGCTCGAACGGCGTGGCCAGGTCACCCTGGCCAAAACGGGCCACCGCCTGCGTGATGCGGTTGATCGGACGCAGGCCGCGCCGGGCCACCCAGGCGATCAGGATCACGGTCAGCAGGCCGGCCAGCACGGCGGCCAGCATCAGCCGCTGGCGGACCTGGCTGGCGGCGGCGGTGAATTCGTCTTCCCAGCTGCCGGCACCGACCACCCAGCCGGCTTCGTCGATGGTGGCGACGGCGGCAATCTTGCTGCCGTGCCGGCCGTTGGCCGGGTCCTGCCAGTCGTAGTGCAGGACACCGTTTTTCAGGGTCAGCATGTCGTTGACGACCTGGTTGAGGTTCGGATGCTGCAGCTCTCCCAGGTGTTTGCCGGCCAGTGACGGGTGGATCAGGAAATAGGTATCCGGGAGGCTGGTTCCCGGCTTCATCACGAAGGCGTAGCCGCTGTCGCCGATCCTGAGTTTTTTCAGGCTGGTGGCCATCTGTTGCAACAGGCCGTCCATGCTGATGCGGACCGACAGGGCGCCGATGACCTGTCCCTGCTCATCCAGCACCGGATCGAAATAGCTCATGTAAAAGTGGCCGTTGCGGTTGACCATGCCGTGAAACGGCTTGCCGGCACGCAGGGCAGCGACTTCGGCGCTGTCCGGGCTCAGTGGCACCCCGGTCTGTGGCTGACCGTTCTTGTCCTTGAGCAGGGTGGCGACGCGGATGAACTGGCCATTGTGGCGCACCATTACTGCGGGGTCGGCATCCAGCGTGTCGCGCAGCTGTTCCAGCAGCTGGATGTTGCCGTTGAGGTTCTGCTGGCCGGCCCAGAGCGTGGGGACGCCGGCCAGTGGTCCTCCGGCAGCCGGAGGACCAAGCCGCAGGCCGGCCGGCAGCAGGTGGCGGAACAGCTTGAGCCGCTGGGTAGCGATCTGCCTTGAGTTGGCGAAGTTATCCGACAGGCTGACGGCAATGGCCGACATTTCGTGCGACAGCTGTTTTTCCGCCTGCCCGACGGCCAGCTGCCGGGTCATCAGGTCGGTCAGCAGGATCAGTCCGCCGAATGACAGGACACAGGCCAGAAAGGCCGCCAGTGCCAGACGGGTCGAAAGCGGCACGCGCTTGAACATGGGCAACACTCCTGATGGCTGGCTCCCGGTCGGGAGGGTGTCAGGAGTTTAATTTGTTTGTCATATTTCGTCAGGAGCGGCATGTCTGTGCTGTTGCAGGCGCGGCACAATCTTGCGCAGGAACTGCAGGCCGCACAGGGTACCGCGCCGGTAGTCGTGCTCGAGATCCCGGGGGTGGCTGCCGACCACCCGGCTCTTGAGCGGCTGGCGCGGGGCGATTTCGATGATGCGCAGGTCGCCTGGCGGGGCATCGATGAAGTGCTGGGTGGCGGCGTAGATGCGTTCGTGCTGTTCCAGCAGCCGCACTGCCGTCTGGAGCTTGTCGCTGCGCGACAGGGCCTTGTGCATGTGCTGGCGCCAGGCCGGCACCGGCGAAATGCCGCTGGGCAGGGTGCGGATGACAAGGATCAGGTCGGCGCCGCGATGCCAGGCTTCGCGCACGGGAATGGCATCGCGCACTCCGCCGTCCACGTAACGGACATCGCCGACTTCGGCACCGTTGCGGTACAGCAGCGGAATGGCGCTGGAGGCCTTGAGGCTGGCCAGCCAGTCATAACGGCCCGCCGGCAGGTAAACCGGCCGGTAGTCGTCCTGGCGGCAGGCGCAGAACAGCAGCTCGCGCCCGTTCAGGCGCCGGTGGGCTTCTTCGAGGTCCAGCGGGTAGTCGCGCCGGACCGTGTCGACATACCAGTCAAGGTCGATCAGGTGGCCGCCGCGCAAGAAACGCAGCGGATTGAAGAAATCGCGGGTGGTGGTATAGCGGGTGATGACGTGGCGTGAATAGCCGTGCTGGCCGCAGGCATAGGCTGACAGCGTCTGGGCTCCGGCCGAAGTGCCGATCATCAGCTCGAACGGGAAAAACGCCTGTTGCAGGAAGGCATCCAGCACGCCGGCGGTGAAAATGCCGCGTTGGCCGCCGCCCTCGCAGACGAGGGCGAATTTGCGGTACGGCAGCATCGGCAGCGTGGAGTGGTGTGCTCCCCAGGCGTTGAGCGCGAGTTTGAAGCCCATAAGACAGCAATCATGAAAGCGGGTTCGGAGGACCAGTTGCGGTGCATGTCAGCTGCACTGCTCTTAAAGACACTAGCCGGCCCGCTTCAGTTTGTCCTGCACAGTCCGACGAGCAGGGCCTCCAGCCGGCGCCATGGCTCTCCGGGACCGGCACCCTTGATGGCCCGGTCGATGGCCGCACACTCGGACAGGGCGGCCTGCAGGCGTGCCTGCCCCAGTCGCCGCAGGGCCGGTTCGGCCAGCCGCTGGCGCTCGCCCCACATGCGGTTTTCGCGCAGGAGCTGGGCCATCGGCTTGCCGTCGCGCAGGCCGATGCGGATGCGGATCAGGCTGCGCAGCTCTTCGGCCACCGACCACAAGGCCAGCACCGGGGCTTCACCCTCGGCCTCCAGCCCGGCCAGCATGCGGGCGACGCGGGCGGTTTCGCCGGCGAGCCATGCGGCGTTGAGCTGGAAAACGTCAAAGCGGGCAACGTCGGCCACGGCGGCCTGCAACGCGGCCAGCTCCAGTTCGCCCGGTGGATGCAGCAGGGCGAGCTTGTCGATTTCCTGGCGGGCCGCCAGCAGGTTGCCTTCGACCCGGTCGGCCATGAAGGCCAGCGCCTCCGGCGTCAGCGACTGCTGCTGGCGGGCCAGCCGGCGGCTGATCCAGCCCGGCAGTTCACGCCGCTCGACGGCCTGGGCGGCCAGCGTCACGCCGGCGCTGTCGAGCGCCTTGAACCACTTGCTGGCCTGCTGGGTCTTGTCCAGACGCGGCAGCAGCACCAGCGTCACGGTGTCGTCCGGCAGGCGGGCGGCCAGCCGCACCAGCGCCTCGGCGCCCTCGGTGCCGGGCTTGCCGGACGGCAGGTGGATTTCCAGCAGCTTCCTGTCGGCAAACAGCGAGCTGCTGCCCGCTGCCGCGGTGAGGAGTGACCAGTCGAAATGGCCCTCGACCGTCAGCACCTCGCGTTCCAGATGGCCGGCGGCGCGGGCTGCGGCCCGGATGGCGTCGGCGGCCTCCAGTGCCAGCAGCATTTCGTCACCGTGAATGACATACAGCGGTGCCAGCCCGGCTGCCAGCAGGCGGTCGAGCTCGTCCAGACGTTTCTGCATGGCGGGTCAGTCGGCGCTGGCTGGTGCGGTGGCTGGCGGAGTCTTGTCGTCCGCCGGCTTCAGGGCTGCGAGGCGGTACATCAGCAACTGGGCGGCGCCTTCGCGCAGGGCTTTCCAGACCGTCAGTTCTTCTTCGGCCTTGCCGAGCACCGAGCTTTCGCTGTACGGGAAGTTCTGCGACGCGCTGACCGTGATCGGCTCGCCCAGCTGGCGGCCGTTCTGGGTCACCGTGACCGTGGCGCGGTAGATCAGGCGGTATTCGCTGATCTGGCCGGCCCGGTTGAGGGTGGCGGTTTCCTTGAGCTGCTGCTCGTTGGTCACGCGCAGGACCGCCTGCGCTGCCTGCGGCGTGGAGACCCGGGCCAGGTTGGGCTGGAATTTCAGCTGGCGGTCGATCTGTGCCACGAGGGCGGCGCCCGGCACGACATAGACCGACTGGAACGGCAGTGGCCGCAGGGTGGTGTCAGCCGGCGTGCCGCGCAGGTGAAAGCCGCAGGCAGTCAGGCCAAGGGCCAGCAGGGCGGCCCACAGGGCGCGAGGGACTACGGTCATACGGTTCTCCTGAAGGGGCCGGACCGGCGGCAACCGGCCCGGCCGGGGATCAGACCACGATGTTGACGAGGCGGCCCGGGACCACGATCACTTTTTTGGCCGGCTGGCCGTCCATGAACTTGCGGACCTGTTCGTGCGCCAGGGCGGCGGCCTCGATCACGTCGCGGCCGGCGTCAGCGGCCACGCGGACCGAACCGCGCAGCTTGCCGTTGACCTGCACCACCAGCTCGATTTCGTCCTGCACCAGGGCCGCCGGATCGACTTCCGGCCAGCGCTGGGCCAGCAGTTCGCTGCCGGGCTTGAGCGCGCTCCACAGGGTTTCGCAGATGTGCGGCACGATCGGCGACAGCAGGACCACCACGCTTTCCAGTACTTCCTGCCTGACGGCGCGCGAGGCTTCGGTGCGGTCAAAGAGGTTGAGAAGTTCCATCACGGCGGCGATGGCGGTGTTGAACTGCTGGCGTACGCCGAAGTCGTCGCTGACCTTCTGGATGGTGGTGTGCAGCTTCAGGCGCAGGGCCTTTTCGTCGGCGGTCAGCTCGCCGGCCACGAAGCGTTCGGCTACACCGCCAGCGACGTATTCGCTCACGATCTTGTAGAGGCGCTTGAGGAAGCGGTACGCCCCTTCCACGCCGGCGTCCGACCATTCGAGCGACTGGCTCGGCGGTGCGGCAAACATCATGAAGAGACGCGCGGTGTCGGCGCCGTACTGTTCGATCAGTGCCTGCGGGTCGACGCCGTTGTTCTTCGACTTCGACATCTTCTCGATGCCGCCGACCACGACCGGCAGGCCGTCGGCCTTGTGGGTGGCGGCAATGATCTTGCCCTTTCCGTCGCGTTCGATGACCACGTCGGCCGGGGTGATCCATTCCTTGCTGCCGTTGTCGAGGTCACGGTAGAAGGTTTCGCATACCACCATGCCCTGGGTCAGCAGCCTCTGGAACGGTTCGTCGTTGGCGAGCAGGCCTTCGTCGCGCATCAGCTTGTTGAAGAAGCGCGCGTACAGGAGGTGCAGGATGGCGTGTTCGATGCCGCCGATGTACTGGTCGACGTTGAGCCAGTAGCGGGCGCGGTCGTCGACCATGCCGGTGGCGCAGTCGGGCGAGGCGTAGCGGGCAAAGTACCAGCTCGACTCCACGAAGGTATCCATGGTGTCGGTTTCGCGCCGCGCCGGCTTGCCGCAGCACGGGCAGGTGGTTTCGTAGAATTCGGGCATCTTGGCCAGCGGGTTGCCGCTGCCGTCCGGCACCACGTTTTCCGGCAGCACCACCGGCAGCTGGTCGGCCGGGACCGGCACGTCGCCGCAGCTGTCGCAGTGGATGATCGGGATCGGGCAGCCCCAGTAACGCTGGCGGCTGATACCCCAGTCGCGCAGGCGGTACTGGGTTTTCTTTTCCCCGGCAGCCTTGGCGGCGAGGTCGGCGACGATGGCGTCAAAGGCGCCCTGGAAACCGAGTCCGTCGTACTTGCCCGAGTTGACGAGGCGGGTGCTGTCGTCCTTGGTGGCGTACCAGTCCTGCCAGGTGCTGGCGTCGAAGGTGGCGTCGCCCTCCTTGAGGGTGATGACCTGCCGGACCGGCAGGGCGTACTTGTTGGCGAAGGCAAAGTCGCGCTCGTCGTGCGCCGGTACCGCCATCACCGCACCGGAGCCGTAGCTCATCAGTACGTAGTTGGCGACCCAGACCGGCAGTTTTTCGCCGGTGAGCGGATGCACGACAAAGAGGCCGGTCGGCATGCCTTCCTTTTCCATGGTTGCCATGTCGGCTTCGGCAACCGAGCCGGCCTTGCATCTGGCGATGAAGGCCTGGAGTGCCGGATCGTTCGCGGCAGCCTGGGTGGCCAGCGGGTGTTCGGCGGCGACGGCGACGTAGGTAGCGCCCATCAGGGTATCCGGACGGGTGGTGTAGACGGTCAGCTCGCCGGCGCTGCCGATGCTGGCTTCGTCGTAGGCAAAGCGCACGTCGGCGCCAAAGCTCTTGCCTATCCAGTTGCGCTGCATGGTGGCGACCTGCGGCGGCCAGTCGAGGGTGTCGAGGTCGGACAACAGTTCGTCGGCGTACTGGGTGATGCCGAAGTAGTACATCGGGATTTCGCGCTTTTCCACCAGCGCCCCGGAGCGCCAGCCGCGGCCGTCGATCACCTGTTCGTTGGCGAGTACGGTCTGGTCGACCGGGTCCCAGTTCACCACGCCGTTCTTGCGGTAGATCACGCCCTTTTCAAACAGGCGGGTGAACAGCCACTGCTCCCAGCGGTAGTAGTCCGGCTTGCAGGTGGTGACTTCGCGCTCCCAGTCGATGGCAAAGCCAAGGCTCTTGAGCTGGGTCTTCATGTACTCGATGTTCGAGTAGGTCCAGGCAGCCGGTGCGACCTGGTTCTTGAGGGCGGCGTTTTCCGCCGGCATGCCGAAGGCGTCCCAGCCCATCGGCTGCAACACGTTGTAGCCCTTGAGCGCCATGTAGCGCGACAGCACGTCGCCGATGGTGTAGTTGCGCACATGGCCCATGTGCAGCTTGCCCGACGGGTAGGGGAACATCGACAGGCAGTAGTATTTCGGGCGGCTGGTATCTTCCACGGCCTTGAAGGCGGCGGTCTTTTCCCATTTCTGCTGGGCGGCGACCTCAATGTCGCGGGGCTGGTACTGTTCGTGCATGGTGGCGGGCAATTCTGTCTGGAAAATCAATCGGCCGATTATATCGACCTGCGCAGGCCGCAATCAAAGAAGCCGGGCAAATCAGGCACAGGGCGTGGTGCGCCACAGGCGGTCGGCCGGCCGGCGGCAGCGGTGCTGGCGCAGGCTGCTGTCGATCTGCCAGTGGTCGGCCTGGCGGCTGAGCACGAGCTGGTAGCGGACGTCGCGCAGGCTGTCGTCCAGCAGGCCGGACTGGGTCACCGTGATGGTGACCTGGCGCGGGTCTTCGCCCTCGGCCGAACGGGCATCCAGCAGCAGCTGGCGGGAGGCGGGGGTGATGCCCTCGCCCAGTACCGGAGCCAGCCACGCGAGGGCGACCCGGGATGGCTGCTGACCTGGCTGGCCGGCGTAAGGCAGGGCCGGCAGCAGGCCGGCGGGTTCGGCTCCGGCCTGTCCGGCAGCGAGGCAGAGTGTCGTGAAAGCAAGGCTGGCAAAGGTATGGCGGAACATGGAAGTGTTCTCCTTGCAAAAACGGGAATGACGATGATGACTGTCTACAGTACCTGCTCGGGTGTGGTGTAAAAACCCGGCTTTCATGGAAACGTCGTATGGTTGATGCGGCCTGTCGGGTACACCACTACAATGCGGGCCAGTTTCCGTCTGGCTGCCGGCCGCAATACCGGTAGATCGCTGCATGCAGAACCTTGAACACCGCGACGCCCTGCCGCCGCTGGTCCTGGCCGCACTGGGTATCGTGTTTGGCGATATCGGGACGAGCCCGCTTTATACCCTGAAGGAATGCTTTTCGCCGCTCTACGGGCTGGCGCCTTCCACGGGCAACGTGCTGGGCATCCTGTCGCTGATTTTCTGGTCGATCTCGCTGGTGGTGTCGCTCAAGTACGTGGCCTACGTCCTGCGGGCCGACAACCGCGGCGAGGGCGGCGTGATGGCGCTGATGGCGCTCGCCAAGCGGGCCCGGCCGCGCTGGCGCTACGGGCTGATGATCATCGGCATTGCCGGTGCCTCGCTGTTTTACGGCGATGCGGTGATCACGCCGGCCATTTCGGTGCTGTCGGCCGTCGAAGGGCTGGCAGTGGTGGCGCCGCAGTTCGAAACCTACGTGCTGCCGCTGGCCCTGACCGTACTGGTGGCACTGTTCCTGCTGCAACGCTTCGGCACGGCGCGCGTCGGCGCGCTGTTCGGGCCGGTCATGGTGCTGTGGTTCGGCACGCTGGCCGGGCTGGGCGTATGGCAGATCCTGCAGAATCCGGAAGTGCTCAAGGCGCTCAACCCGGTCCACGCCGTGGTGTTTTTCGTCGAACACCGCACGGCGGCCTTCTTCGCGCTGGGCGCCGTGGTGCTGGCCCTGACCGGAGGCGAAGCGCTCTACGCCGACATGGGCCACTTCGGCCGGCGGCCGATCCGCTGGGCGTGGTTCGGGCTGGTGCTGCCGGCGCTGACGCTCAATTATTTCGGCCAGGGTGCGCTGTTGCTGGCCAACCCGGCCGCAGTGGAAAACCCGTTCTTCAACCTGGCACCGTCCTGGGGCACCCTGCCGCTGGTGGTGCTGGCGACGGCCGCCACGGTGATCGCATCGCAGGCGGTGATTTCCGGTGCCTATTCGCTGACCCGCCAGGCCGTGCAGCTCGGCTACTGCCCGCGGGTGGACATCCGCCACACTTCCGAGCGCGAAATCGGCCAGATCTACATCCCGGTGGTCAACTGGGCGTTGCTGGCCGCCGTGGTGCTGGTCATCCTGGTGTTCGGCACCTCCTCGTCGCTGGCTGCGGCCTACGGCATCGCCGTGACCGGCACCATGGTACTGACCACGCTGCTGGCTTTCGTGGTGTCGCGCTACCGCTGGCGCTGGCCGCTGTGGGCCTCGCTGCTGGTCACCGGCTTTTTCCTGACGCTCGACCTGTCGTTCTTCAGCGCCAACATCCTCAAGGTGCTGGACGGCGGCTGGCTGCCGCTCCTGATGGGCCTGCTGATCTTCACCCTGCTGACCACCTGGAAGCGCGGCCGCGAAATCCTGTACGAGCGCCTGTTTGCCGACGAGCTGCCGCTGGACGATTTCATCGGCAACCTGGAAGCCTACCCGCCGACCCGGGTCGAGGGTACGGCCGTGTTCATGACCGGTTCGACCGAGGGCATTCCGCATGCGCTGCTGCACAACCTCAAGCACAACAAGGTACTGCACCAGCGTGTGGTGCTGATGACGATCAAGAACCTCGACGAGCCTTACGTCAACGACGACACCCGCGTCCACATCCGCCAGCTGTCGCCGTCGTTCTGGCAGGTGGTGGCCCGCTACGGTTTCAAGGAAAGCCCGGGCATTCCGCAGGTGCTGGCGTTGTGTGCCGAACAGGAACTGGTATTCGAGGAAATGGACACCTCGTTCTTCCTGTCGCGCGAAACCCTGGTCTCGACCCGACGACCCGGCATGGCACGCTGGCGTGAAAAGCTGTTCGCCATCATGTCGCGCAATGCCACGCGGGTCACCGACTACTTCCACATCCCGGCCAACCGCGTGGTCGAGATGGGAACAATGGTCGAGATCTGACTCAGCCGGCCAGCCGCGCCAGTACGCCTTGCAGCAGGCGGACGCGCGGCCCGACGCTGTCCAGCATCAGGAACTCGCTTTCGGCGTGGAACCCGCCGCCCTGCGGGCCAAAACCGTCCAGCGACGGAATGCCGGCTGCGGCAGTGAAGTTGGCGTCCGAGCCGCCGCCGGCCTCCTGCCAGCCAAAAGCGATGCCCTCGCTGGCAGCGACTTCTTCCACCACGCGCATCAGCGCCTCGGTTCCGGCAGTCGGCCGCATGGCCGGCTTGTAGGTCTGGCGTTCGACTTCGATCCGGCATCCCGGCACGAACGGGCTGGCGGCCATGGCTTCCAGACGGGCGTGGATGGCGTCGGCTTCGTCGTTGTTCCAGAACCGCAGGTCGACAATCGCCTCGGCAAAATCGGGCACCACGTTGACGCCGGTACCGCCCTGCACCATGCCGACATTCAGCGTGGTGCCGGTATCGAAATTCACCAGCCCGTTGATGGCCAGCGTCCAGTGTGCCAGCTCGGTGATGGCCGAAATGCCGTCCCGCAGCGAGGTACCGGCATGGGCGGCCTTGCCGTGGAAGGCCAGGCGGTACTTGGCATTGCCCTTGCGGGCCTTGACGAGGTCCCCGTTGGCGCGGGCGGCTTCGCACACCAGCACGCAACGGCTCTTGCGGGCCGTGGCCACCAGCCAGTCACGCGAAGAGGGCGAGCCGATTTCCTCGTCGCAGTTGAGGCATACCACCACCTTCAGCCGTGCCAGCACCGCCGGGTCGAGTCCGCGCAGCGCGTACAGCATGGCCAGCACGCCGCCCTTCATGTCCGACACACCGGGACCGTAGGCGGTGGAGCCTTCCACGCGCAGGGGACGGCGGGCGGCTGTGCCGACCGGAAACACGGTATCCATGTGGCCCGACAGCATCACGTCGTATTGGGTCGCACCCGGCGCATTGGTGATTTCCAGGCAGGGACCGCTGGCCGCATCGAGCTGGTGGCGGGTCACCTGCCAGCCCAGTGCTGCGTAATGCGCGGTCATCAGGTCGGCGATACGGGCCACGCCTGCCGGCGTCCGGCTGCCGCAGTCGGTATTGATCAGGGGTTCGAGGTCGGCAAGAAAGGCTTGCAGCGGAAAGGTCATCGCAGGCTCCATCGGCAGAACGGGGTGCCGGACCGGCACCCCGCAGGGATTACATGAAGAGGAAGTAGTTCAGCAGCAGGGCGGTCAGGAGCGCGCCGGTCATCGGCACGCTGGTGCGCTTGACGATTTCGAACGGCGACACGCGGGCGATGCCGGCGCAGGCGATCACTACCGCTGCAATCGGCGACACCGAGCGGCCGATGCTGGATGCCAGCTGCATCGGCAGCAGCATGGTCACGGCCGGAACGCCGAACTTGGCCGCCACCGTCGGTGCCAGCGTGGCAAAGCTGAGGAACGAGGCATTGCCCGAACCCATGACCACGGCAGCGGCCATGATGAGGCCGACCAGTACCAGGGTCATGAAGGTGGCGCCCAGTCCGGCGCCGTCGGCCGAATGCAGCAGCGCGTCGATGGCACCGATGGCCTTGAGCGACTCGGCAAACAGCTCGGCGCAGACGATCAGTGCCACCACCGGGCCGAACACCTTGCCCATGCCTTCCAGGAAACTGTTGAAGCCGGACAGCGATTCGCGCACCGAGCGTGTGCGCACCAGTTCGCAGGCCATGCCGGCAAACACTGTCAGCAGCATCGCCACTTCGACGCTGACCCTGATGTCGTCGATCACCAGCTTGGAAAACACCATCATCAGGCCGAAGGGGATGACCGGCAGCAGCGCGTACCAGCCCGGTGCCTGTTTGTCCTCGCTGCCCTGCTCGTCCAGTTCGGCGTGCTCGCCACGGTGGCTGGCCGGATCCCAGCCCTGCGCACGGTCGCAGTGGCGCTGCCAGAAGTAGTGCAGCAGCATGGTGACGACCAGCATCGGGGCCACCAGCCAGATCTGGTAGTCGACGAAGTAACTGGTCGGGTCCAGCCCGGCCTGGCCGGCCGAGAAGATGGCATTGGTCTGGGTCGGCCCGATCTCGAACGCCTGCGAGGTGGCGATCACCCCTACGGCGGCACCGGGGCTGATGCCGAGGTTACGCATCACCGGATACATGGTGACCATCAGCAGCAGGCCAAGGCCGGTGGCCGAGGTCACGAACAGCGACACGAATACGGCGACCAGATAGCACACCATCAGCATGACGTAGCTGGAGCGGATGCCGGCCACCGGCCTGACCGCTACCCGCACCAGCGCCTGCGAGGCACCGATGTGCGACATGTAGGTGGCAAAACCGGCCACGGCCATGATGGTCAGGCCGAGTGCGGCAGCCCGCTTCGAGAAAATGCCCTTGAACACTTCAAAGAGGTCAAAAAGCGGCAGCCCGGTGCTTTTGGCCGCCGGCAGGATCGGGTGGATGCCGCTCCAGAAGGCGATGACAAACAGGGCCATGCCGGCAATCGCCAGCACGGCCTGCGGGTTGTAGTCCTTGACGATGCCGTAGATGACGAGCGCCAGGACGGGCAGGACGAACAACAGTTCCATTTAGTTGATTAGCGTATTCTTATAAACAAAATTAATATATCTGAAAGCGGTCATTCCCGCTATCGGCGGGACGCCGGCCAGACAAATGGACAGGAAAAGGCCGGCCGGAAACTTAACGCAATGAAGGCAGGATGCAGGGCAGGCTGGTGGCGCGGGCGAGTCGCAGCCAGTCGAACATCGGGCCCGGATCGGTCTTGCGGCCCGGCGCGACATGCTCGTGGCCGGTGATGGCTGCCAGTTGCGGATGGCGCTGCGGCAGGGCGGCCAGGAGGGCGGTCAGCACCCGGTACTGGGCGTCGGTGAAGGGATCGGACAGGTTGCCTTCCAGCTCGATGCCGATGGAGAAATCGTTGCAGCGCTCACGGCCCTGCCAGTGCGACTGGCCGGCATGCCAGGCGCGCCGGCAGGTCGGGACAAACTGCACCAGTTCGCCGTCGCGGCGGATCAGGAAGTGGCTGGATACCCGCAGGTGCGCCACGTCGCGATAGTAAGGATGGGCATCGGCTTCCAGCGTGTTGGTGAACAGGCGCTCGATGGCCGGCCCGCCGTAGCTGTCCGGCGGCAGGCTGATGTGGTGCAGGATGACAAGGTCCGGTCCGGCCCCGGCCGGGCGGGCATCGTGGTTGGGAGACAGGCACGGGCGGGCGGCATCGCACCAGCCGTTGGGATCGATCAGCATGCGCGGGCAGAAACGGACGGATTACACTGGCACGACGATAACAGCCTTGCGAGCGTCCTTCCATGCTGCCTTTTGCCCGTCCGGCTCCGGCCGCCGATGATCCCCTGGGCCTGCTGGCCGCCTGCCACGACAAGGTCCGCCGTTTTGCCGGCATGCTGGAGCGCCTGCCGGCCCATGTAGAGCAGCACGGCATGGATGCCGGGACGGCAACGAGCGTGCGCCAGATCCTGCGCTATTTCGACGTGGCCGGTCCGCTTCATCACCAGGACGAAGAACGTGACCTGTTCCCGCTGCTGCGCCGGCATGTGCCGGAACTGGCGCCGGTACTGGCCGGGCTGGAACAGGAACACGCAGCCCTGGGTGCGCAGTGGCAGGTCCTGCGCCAGCAGTTGCAGGGCCTGCTGGTACAGCCGGAGACCCTGCCCGATGCCGGACTGTGCCGGCAGTTTGCCTACCAGTACTGCGCGCATGCCGTGCAGGAAGAAGCCGTCCCGTTTGCCGAGGCTGCCCGTTGCCTCGACGCCGGCGAGCTGCTGGCCCTGTCGCAGGCCATGGTGGCACGACGGCAGGCCGGCTAGGCGCATCGCGTCCGCCAGGGCTGCCGGCGGCGGTGCTTATGCCACACCCATCCATCCCGCATGGCAGGAGTCCATGTGGTGGCAAACCGGTTTTGGCGAAAAATGGGCAGGTAATTCCGGCGCAAAGCTGGCGAGATTGACTAGAAAACGGTGTTTTCTGGTCACCTTGCGGTGCTTTCTGGTCAAGCTGGACCAGTGGGTGTTGTGTCTGTCCGGCAGGGCTAGCACGATAGCTTCGTACACATGGTTGACTGAATCAGCGATAGAACTGGATCGGACTGCGCTCCGGTTGCGGCACAGGTTCCGGCGGCAGGCGAAAGCTGCTGGGGGTGTGGCCGACATGCTTCTTGAACACTTTGGTGAAATAGGTGGCTGACGAAAATCCCAGCTGGACGGCGATGGACTGGACCGACTGGTCGGACTGTTGCAGGTACAGGCAGGCCAGCCGGATTTTCTTGTCGAGCAGCCAGTGATGGAACGGCAGGCCGAGGTTTTTGCGGACGGTGCGGCAGAAGGTCGATTTGGACATGTGAAAGTGTTGCGCCAGCCGGTCCAGTGACCAGTCGTGGGCCGGATCGGCCTCGATCAGTTCGTTGAGGGCATTGCAGAACGTGATTTCGCGGTCGGAGCGGCGCTTGCGCGGCACCACCCATTCGTCCTCCGGCGGACAAGGGCTGCATACCAGCGCCAGCAGCGCCGCCAGATGATGCAGGTCGTGCAGGGTACCGTGTTCGCCCAGGGCATTGGTGTGGCGCCAGACTTCGGTCGCCGCATGGTTGAGCAGCAGCCGGCCGTGGTTGCCGGTCTGGTGAAAGCGTTCGATGGCGCCGCCGTACAGGGTGCCGGCCAGCATCAGGTGCAGTTTGTGCAGGTGCAGGCGCAGGACCAGCCAGCGCTGGTGCAGGCGGTCGGCCTGCAGCGAGTGTGACAGGAAGGCCGGGACCAGCAGGACTTCACCGGGATGGACCCGGAACATGTCCAGGTCTTCCAGATGTACCTGCAACGGTGCGTCGAGCGGAAACACCAGCTCGAGATAGTTGTGGCTGTGCGCAGGCGCAGCGGTTTCATAGTCCTTGCGGAACAGCAGGGTTTCGATGGGCGCGGCGGCAGACGGCATGACAGGCAGACGGCAGTCGGGATGCCTCATTGTAGGGAGGCTGCCGCCCGGCCCCTTTAAGGGGCATCAAATCCGGCAGGCGGAACATGACCGCCGGCCTGATGCAACAGGCAGTGATGCAGGTTGACTCCCCGGGCCGGGGATGGGGGACGGTCCACGCCAAAAGGGAAGCCCGGACACCACTGGTGGCCGGGTTTGGCGTTTATGCAGCAGGCAGACAGGCCGGACGGCGCCTTGTGGGCGCCGTCCGGGTCAGGTGGCCAACCGGATCACGGCGCCACCGATGGGGCGCGCCAGGCGGGATCACCGCCGGCGCTGCAAGCTTCGGCAATCAGATGTCAAACTGGGCGTTCAGGCGCTCGACGTTGCTGGCGAGCTTGTTGAGGGCCGACAGGTAGGCCTTGGCACTGGCGACGATGATGTCGGTATCGGCGCCCTGGCCGTTGGCGACGCGGCCGTCGCGGGTCAGCCGCACGGTGACTTCACCCTGCGATTCCGTGCCCTTGGTGATGGCATTGACCGAATACAGCTCCAGCTCGGCGCCGCTGTTGACCACCTGTTCGATCGACTTGAACGCGGCGTCCACCGGGCCGGAGCCGCTGGATTCTGCCCGCTGCTCGGCGCCGTGCTGGGCGAACACGATGCTGGCCACCGGCGGCTCGCCGGTTTCGGTGCTGACCTTGAGCGACACGAACTTGTAGTTTTCCGGCTCGCTGGCCACCAGCTCGTCGGACACCAGTGCGTGCAGGTCTTCGTCGAAGATCTCGCGCTTGCGGTCGGCCAGTTCCTTGAAGCGGGCAAAGGCGGCATTCAGCGCTTCTTCGCTGCCGAGCTCGATGCCGAGTTCGGCCAGCTTGGTCCTGAAGGCATTGCGGCCGGAGAGCTTGCCCAGCGTCAGGCGGTTGGTGCTCCAGCCCACTGATTCGGCCGACATGATCTCGTAGGTTTCGCGGTGCTTGAGCACGCCGTCCTGGTGGATGCCGGATTCGTGGGCAAAGGCGTTGGCACCGACAATGGCCTTGTTCGGTTGTACCGGGTAGCCGGTGATGGTGGATACCAGTTTGGATGTCGGCACGATCTGGGAGGCCTCGACGCGGGTCTGGAGACCGAATACGTCTCGACGGGTCTTGATTGCCATCACCACTTCTTCCAGAGAAGCGTTGCCGGCGCGTTCGCCCAGACCGTTGATGGTGCACTCGACCTGGCGGGCGCCGCCCTGCACGGCGGCAAGGCTGTTGGCCACGGCCATGCCAAGGTCGTTGTGACAGTGGGTTGACCAGATCACCTTGTCGCTGCCGGGTACACGGGCGATCAGGGTGCGCATGTGTTCCTGCCATACGGACGGGATGCTGTAACCGACAGTGTCGGGCACGTTGATGGTGGTGGCACCGGCCTGGATGACGGCGTCGAAGATACGCACAAGGAAGTCCATGTCCGAGCGGACTGCATCTTCGGCGGAAAATTCAACGTCGTCGGTGTATTCGCGGGCGATCCTGACAGCCTTGACGGCGGCTTCGACCACCTGGTCCGGCGTCATCCGCAACTTCTTCTCCATGTGGATCGGGCTGGTGGCGATGAAGGTGTGGATACGGCCGCGGGCAGCCGGCCTGATCGCTTCACCAGCGGCACGCACGTCGTTTTCATTGGCGCGGGCCAGGCTGCAGACCGTTGATTCCTTGATGACTTCGGCAATGGCGCGGATCGATTCGGCATCGCCCGGACTGGCGGCAGCAAAGCCTGCCTCGATGATGTCGACACCGAGCTTTTCCAGCTGGCGGGCCACGCGGATTTTTTCCTCGCGGGTCATGGCCGCACCCGGGCTTTGTTCGCCGTCGCGCAAGGTGGTGTCGAAGATGTAGAGGCGATCGCTGCTCATGACAGTCTGGCTCCCGTTCTCTGGCGCGGCGCTGGCGCCCTCGATGTAGTGTTGGATATCAAGTTTCCAGCCGCGGTCAGCCGCGATCCGGGTGAGTTTTTGTAATTGGGAGAGCGGGAGACTGCCGCGGGCGCGCCATTTGTAAACGGCAGCCCTGCTGACCGGATCGGCCGGGTAGGCGAAGGTCAGGGCGTCGGCGAGGGCGGTAACCCCGCCAAAATCGCGAATCAGACGATCAATGTCCAATTGCATGTCGGTCTCCAGCGTCTATGTGTCATGACACTACGCTGGATTGGACAGTGTGGCAAACAGAATTTGCCGGAAAGCGCAAAAATCTGGCGAAAAAGCGTGTCCAGTCATATTTATTGGACTTTTTGTCCAAATTTATCTGGCGGGAAGAGCGTCGCTCGCGGCGGACGTAGCCGGTGGTCCGGCCTCGGACAGGCTGACCGGCAGCAGGCGCTGCGCCAGATAGGTGGCCATGTCCTCGGCCGGCAGCGGCCGGCTGAAGTAATAGCCCTGGATGAAGTCGACCCCCGCCGCGTGCAGGTAGTCCAGCTGGCCCTGCGTTTCCACGCCTTCGGCGATCAGCCGCAGGTTGAGGATTTTGCCCAGTGCAATGATGGCGCGCACGATGGCCGCGTCGGAGGGGTCGGTTTCGACGTCACGCACGAATCCCTGGTCGATTTTCAGCAGGTCGACCGGGAAGCGCTTGAGGTAGTTGAGGCTGGAATAACCGGTGCCGAAATCGTCGATCGACAGTTGCACGCCGAGTGCCTTGAGTTCGGTCAGGGTGGCGATCACCTGTTCGACGTCGTGCATCACGATGCTTTCGGTCAGCTCCAGTTCCAGGTACTGGGGCGGCAGGCTGGTGTCGGCCAGTGCATCGGCCACCACGGCGGTAAAGTTGGACTGCTGGAACTGGCAGCCCGACAGGTTGACCGCCACGGTGAGCGGCGGCAGGCCGGCGCGCTGCCAGACCATCGCCTGGCGGCAGGCTTCACGGATGGCCCAGTTGCCCAGCGTGATGATCAGGCCGGATTCTTCAGCCAGCGGGATGAAGCGTCCCGGGCTGACCATGCCGAGGGTCGGATGCTTCCAGCGCATCAGTGCCTCGCAGCCAACGACGTGGCCGTCGGTCACGTCGATCTGCGGCTGGTAGTGCAGCATGATCTCGCCGCGCAGGTGGGCGTTGCGCAGCTCGCCCTGCAACTGCAACCGCTCGGCGGCGGCGGCGTTCATGTCCGGGGTGTAGAGCTGGAAAGTGTTACGGCCGCGCGCCTTGGCTTGGTACATGGCGATGTCGGCATTGCGGATCAGGTCATCGGCTTCTTCGCCGTCGCGCGGATACAGGCTGACGCCGATGGTGGGCGTGGTTGGGAGTTCGCGTCCGTCGACGCGCACCGGCACCGACATGGCGGTCAGGATGCAGGCTGCGACTTCGGAGGCGGCGCGTTCGTCGGCACCGGGCAGTACCAGCAGGAATTCGTCGCCACCCAGCCGCGCCAGGATGTCGTCCGGGCCGGCAAAGTCCGACAGGCGGCCGGCCACTTCGCGCAGCACCACGTCGCCGACGGCGTGGCCCAGCGTGTCGTTGATGGTCTTGAACTTGTCCAGGTCGACAAACAGTACCGCCAGCGGATGCTGGTGCTGGTGCACGCTGGTGATGGCCTGGCCCAGCCGGCGGTACAGCGCATGGCGGTTGGCCAGTCCGGTCAGGGCGTCGAAATGGGCGTAGCGCTCGATCTGCTCTTCGTTTTCCTTCTGGTCGGTCACGTCGTTGACGGTACCGACAAGGCGCGCAGCGGCCGTGTCTTCGGCGGCAGCAATGTACTGCCCGCGCGCATGCACCCAGCGCATCCGGCCGCCGGGCGGGCAGACCCGGAAGCTGGTTTCCAGCCGGTCGGGTGCATGCGGCTCCTGCTGCCAGTGCTCGAAGGCCTGACGGATGCGGGCCTGGTCGTCCGGGTGCACCCAGGCCAGCCACAGGGCGGCCGGGATCGGCTGCTGTTCCGGTACGCGGATGTCGAGGCGCTGGCGGATGGCGCCGGTGATGGTGATGGCGCCGGTCGCCAGTTCCAGTTCGTAGAGTCCGGTGCCGGAGGCCTGCAATGCCAGCCGCAGGCGTGCGTCGCTGTTGGCAAGGGCGGCAGCGGCCTGCTTGAGCTCGCTGACGTCGCGGGCGATCAGGCACAGCAGTCCGTCGCCTTCGGTGTGGGTCAGCACGCTGGCGGTGACTTCGACTGCCAGGGTCTGGCCGTTGCGGCAACTGAACGAGGTTTCCAGTGTGACGTTGTCCCCGCGCGCAATGCGCTGCTGCAGGCTCATCCAGGCCGCGCCGCCCAGGCTGGGGGCGATCCGTGACAGTGGCCGGCCGTAGAGCTCGTGCGGATGCCAGCCCAGCTGCTTTTGTGCACGCAGGTTGGCATAGCGCACCCGGCTGTTGAGGTCGACCCACAGGATCAGGTCGACACCGTGGTCGACCGAATACTGGGTCAGGCGCAGCTGGCGCTCGCTGTGTTCGACCCGGCGCAACTGGCGCAGCAGCACGCCCAGCAGCAGGCCCGATCCGCACAGCAGCAGGCTGATCAGCAGTGCCTTGGCACGCATGTCCTGGTACCAGCGCTTGAGCAGCACCGAGTAACTGCGGCTGATGCCGATGGCGAGCGACTGGCCGCTGAGCCAGGTCAGCGTCAGCAGGCGCTGTTCGCCATCGGCGGCCTGGTAGTCGAGGATGCGGTCGGTGCTGACCTCGCGCAGCTGTTGCTGCACCAGCGCCTGGGGCAGGGGGTGGCGGTGTGTGGTGGTGCGGGCGTCGGGGTACGAAATCAGCGCCGTACCGTCAGCACGCAGGACATCGATGCCGGTATGTTCGTCCAGCCCCAGCGAGCGGTAGAACTGGTAGAAATAGTCAGGATCAATGCCGGTCAGCAGGACACCGGCAAACTGCCCGTTGTCGTGCAACGGAGCGGCAATCGGCACGAACAGGCGCTGGTCATAGAGGTTGGGCACCGGCTGACCGTAGGTATAGGGCAGTCCGGGCGTGTTGCGCAGCGTATTGAAGTAGTCACGCTGGTGGATGTTGAGCCGCCCGATCGGATAGTGCAGCGACGAGGCCAGCACGTTGCCCCAGGCGTCGGCCACGGTCAGGAAATACGATTGCGGATCCACTTGCAGGGCTTCCTGCAACCGGGCGTACAGGGTGGATTCGTCCCGGTCGTGGATGGCGCGCAGCAGGTCGGCGTCACGGCCGAGGTTGGCCAATTGTCCGGAGGACAGCCGGAACGAGCGCGAAAAATGCACCGACAGCGCCCGCGACAGGGTCAGGAGCTCGGTGCGCGCATCGGCAAGGGTTTGCTGGTAACTGCGCCAGGCCTCGTAACCGGTGGCACCACAGACCAGAATGACCAGCACGGCAAAACCGGCGATCAACCCCCGGCGCAGCCGGGCGGCCGGATGCTGGGCATGGGCCGGAAGGGTGTGCCGCAGGGCAGAGGGCAGGACGGACATTCTGCTGACAGGCCAGGCTCGGGATTCAAGAGGCTGCCATCAAAGCAACAAGCCTGCCTGTTCGTCAAGCAATAAGGTAATTCAATGGCATGACTGTCGCCGCCCGACAGGCGGCGACAGGATTCATGCTCAGCGCCGGCGGACGGGCGGCAGGTCGGTGCAGCTGCCCAGCGCCACTTCCGCCGCCATGCCGATGGATTCGCCCAGCGTCGGATGCGGGTGGATGGTCTTGCCGATATCTTCGGCATCGCAGCCCATCTCGATCGCCAGGCACAGCTCGCCGATCATGTCACCGGCGTGAGTGCCGACCATGGCGCCCCCGACGATCCGGCCGGATTCGCTGTCGAACAGCAGCTTGGTCAAGCCCTCGTCACGACCATTGGCGATGGCGCGTCCGCTGGCGGCCCACGGGAACACCGCCTTCTGCACGCTGACACCCTGCTTTTTCGCCTCGTCCTCGGTC
Organism: Laribacter hongkongensis DSM 14985; assembly: GCF_000423285.1. Classification (NCBI taxonomy): domain Bacteria; kingdom Pseudomonadati; phylum Pseudomonadota; class Betaproteobacteria; order Neisseriales; family Aquaspirillaceae; genus Laribacter; species Laribacter hongkongensis. Next base: position 89,135 of record NZ_AUHR01000007.1, on the reverse strand, counting down.
AGGCCCACCCACGCCACTTCCGGATCGGTATAGGCCACGCCCGGAATCACCCGTGCATCGAAAAACGCCTTGTGACCGGCGCAGTTTTCCGCTGCCACATGCGCTTCGTGCACCGCCTTGTGCGCCAGCATCGGCTGGCCGACGATGTCGCCGATGGCAAAAATGTGCGGCACGTTGGTGCGCATCTGCTTGTCCACCGGGATGAAACCGCGCGCATCCACCGCCACGCCGGCCGCTTCGGCACCGATGCGGCGGCCGTTGGGTGCCCGGCCGGTGGCGTACAGCACCCGGTCGTAGCGCCGGGCTTCGGCCGGGGCGTCCGGGCCTTCAAAGCTGACCCATACGCCGTCCTCGCGCGCCTCGACCGCCACGGTGCGGGTATTGAGCATCACCCGGTCGAAACGGTGGGCGTTGTACTTCTGCCAGACCTTGACCAGATCGCGGTCCGGGCCCTGCATCAGACCGTCGAGCATTTCCACCACGTCGATGCGGGCGCCGAGGGTGGAATACACCGTGCCCATTTCCAGCCCGATGATGCCGCCGCCGATGACCAGCATGTGCTCCGGCACCGATTCCAGCTTCAGCGCGCCGGTCGAGTCGATCACCCGCGGGTCGTCCGGCAGGAAGGGCAGTTTCACCGGCTGGCTGCCGGCGGCGATGATGGCGTGTTTGAAGCCGATCACGCGGGTTTCGCCGCTCTGTTCGCGGCCATCGCCCTGGGTCAGTGCCACCTCCAGATGGAAGGGATCGACAAAGCGGCCTTCGCCGCGTACCACGTCCACCTTGCGGGCGCGGGCCATGCCGGCCAGCCCGCCAGTCAGCTTGCCGGTGACCTGGTTCTTGTAGGCACGCAGGGCGTCGAGGTCGATTTCCGGTTCGGCGAAGCGGATGCCGTTGGCGGCCAGATGCCGCACCTCGTCGATGACCGCCATGTTGTGCAGCAGTGCCTTGGACGGAATGCAGCCGACGTTGAGGCAGACCCCGCCGAGGGTGGCGTAGCGTTCGACGATGACGGTTTTCAGGCCAAGGTCGGCGGCACGGAAGGCGGCCGAATAGCCACCGGGACCACCGCCGAGCACCAGCACGTCGCAGTCGATATCGCTGCCGTCCCGTACGGGGGCCGGCGTCGGTGCCGTTACGGCGGCCGGGGTCGGGCTGGCGGCAGCGGCGGGTTCCGCGACGGGCGCGGCGGCGGTCGTGGCCGTGTCGGCACTCTCCACCACCACCATCACGTCGCCCTCGCTGACCTTGCTGCCGACCTTGACCCGCACCTCGCGCACCACGCCGGCCGTGGTGGCCGGCACGTCCATGGTGGCCTTGTCGGTTTCCAGCGTGATCAGGCTGGCGTCCACGGCCACGGCGTCACCCGGCTGCACCAGCACGTCAATCACGTCCACATTGGCGTGGCCGCCGATGTCCGGCACCTTCAGTTCGATCAGAGCCATGGTGTCTCCTTACAGCATCAGGCGGCGGATGTCGGCCAGCAGCTGGCCAAGATACGCGGTGAAACGTGCGGCGGCAGCGCCGTCGATCACGCGGTGGTCGTAGGAGAGGCTCAGCGGCAGCATCAGGCGCGGCGCGAAGGCCTGGCCGTCCCACTTGGGCTTGATCTCGGACTTGGACACGCCAAGGATCGCCACTTCCGGGGCATTGATGATCGGCGTGAACGCGGTGCCGCCGATGCCGCCGAGGCTGGAGATGCTGAAGCAGCCGCCCTGCATCTCGGTCGGCAGCAGCTTGCCCTCGCGGGCCTTCTTGGCCAGCAGGGCAGTGTCCTGCGCCAGCTCGATCAGGCTCTTCTGGTCGGCATCGCGCACCACCGGCACCACCAGCCCGTTGGGCGTGTCGGCGGCAAAACCGACGTGGTAGTACTGCTTGAGCACCAGCTGGTCGCCATCGAGGCTGGCGTTGAATTCCGGGTATTTCTTCAGAGCAGCCACCACGGCCTTGATCAGGAAGGCCAGCGGCGTGAGCTTGATACCGTCGGCCTTCAGCTCGTTGCCCATGTCCTTGCGGAAGGCTTCCATGTCGGTGATGTCGGCTTCGTCGAACTGGGTGACGTGCGGGATCATCGCCCAGTTGCGCGCCAGATTGGCGCCGGACAGCTTCTTGATGCGGGAGAGCGGCCGCGTTTCGACCGGACCGAATTTGGCGAAGTCCACCTTCGGCCACGGCAGCAGGTCGAGTCCGCCGCCCAGCGACGGGCCGGTAGCGGGGGCGGCCGTGGCCGGTACGGCCAGCGTGGCCTTGACCCAGGCCTTGAGGTCGGCGTCGAGAATGCGTCCCTTGCGGCCGGAACCGGTGACGCGGGCCAGGTCGACTCCCAGCTCGCGGGCCAGCCGGCGTACCGACGGGCCGGCGTGGGCCCTGGTGAAACCGGCTTCGTCGATGGCCGTGACGGCGGCGGCGGGCGCAACGGCGGCAGGCTGGCTGGCTACGGCAGCTGCAGGCGCCGGCGTGGCGGGGGCCGGGGCGGAGGCCGAGGCGGCAACGACTGCCGGAGCAGCCGGCTGTGCGGTGGCGGTTTCTGTGGTTTCGATCACCACCAGCTCGCTGCCTTCGCTGACCTTGTCGCCGGCCTTGACTCGGACTTCGATCACGCGGCCGGCCTGTTCGGCCGGTACGTCCAGCGTGGCCTTGTCGGTTTCCAGCGTGGCGAGGGTGGCATCGACGGCCAGCAGGTCGCCGGGTTTTACCGGTACGTCGATCACGTCGACATTGGCGTGGCCGCCGATGTCGGGTACGCGCAGGGTCAGGCGCTGGCCAGTGGCGGCCGGTGCGGCCGGTGCCTTTGCAGCCGGAGCAGCAGCTGTGGCCGGAGGAGCGTCGGCAGCCGGTGCCGCAGCAGTTGCAGTGGCAGAGGTATCCAGCACGACCAGCAGCGAACCTTCGCTGACCTTGTCGCCGGTCTTGACCTTGACGTCAATGACGCGGCCGGCGTGCGTGGACGGCACGTCCATGGTGGCCTTGTCGGTTTCCAGCGTGACCAGCGGGGCGTCGACGGCGAGGGTGTCACCGGGCCTGACCAGCACGTCGATGACATCGACACCGGCGTGGCCGCCGATATCGGGCACCTTGATTTCGATGGGATGGGACATGGGGAGCGATCCTTGGGTCTGGCCGGCCGCGCAGGCGGCCGGCGAAAGTCAGTGTGGCGTCAGACCGTCCACGGGGCCGGACGGTCGGCATCAATGCCGTAGCGGGCAATGGCTTCGGCCACGCGCCCGGCCGGCAGCCGGCCTTCGTCGGCCAGGGCCTTGAGCGCGGCAATGACGACATGATAACGGTCGACTTCGAAATGGCGGCGCAGGTTGGCGCGGCTGTCGGAGCGGCCAAAGCCGTCGGTGCCGAGCACGGTGTAGCGGCCCGGAACCCATTCGCGGATCTGTTCGGCGTAGGCGCGGATGTAGTCGGTGGCGGCGATGAAGGGGCCTTGCTGGCCGGCCAGCTGCTGTTCGACCCAGCCTTGCTGCGGGGCAGCGGTCGGGTGCAGGCGGTTGTGGCGCTCAGCAGCCCGGCCGTCACGGGCCAGCAGGTTGAACGAGGTGGCGCTCCAGACATTGGCCTGGAGGCCGAAGTCGTCGCGCAGCAGGTCGGCGGCTGCCAGCACTTCGTTGAGGATAGTGCCGGAGCCCAGGAGCTGCACGTCGGCGCCGTCAGCCGGTTGCAGGCAGTAAAGGCCCTTGAGCACGCCCTGTTCGCTGCCGGCCGGCAGCGCGCGGTGACGGTAGTTCTCGTTCATCAGGGTGATGTAGAAGAACACGTCTTCCTGGTCGACGTACATGCGCTTGAGGCCGTCCTGCAGGATGACGGCCAGCTCGCCGGAGAAGGTCGGGTCGTAGCTGACGCAGTTGGGGATCAGGCCGGCCTGGATGTGGCTGTGGCCGTCCTCGTGTTGCAGGCCTTCGCCGTTGAGCGTGGTGCGGCCGGCGGTGCCGCCGAGCATGAAGCCGCGGGCGCGCATGTCGCCGGCGGCCCATGCGAGGTCACCGATGCGCTGGAAGCCGAACATCGAGTAGTAGATGTAGAACGGGATCATCGGCGTGCCGTGGTTGGCGTAGCTGGTGGCGGCGGCAATCCAGCTCGACATGGCGCCCGGCTCGTTGATGCCTTCCTGCAGCATCTGGCCGTCCCGCGATTCCTTGTAGAACATCAGCTGGTCGGCATCCTGCGGCACGTAGTTCTGGCCCTGGGTGGACCAGATGCCGTACTGGCGGAACATGCCTTCCATGCCGAAGGTGCGTGATTCGTCCGGCACGATCGGCACGATGTGGCGGCCGATGGTCTTGTCTTTCAGCAGCGTGCCCAGCATGCGCACGAAAGCCATGGTGGTGGAGAAGCTGCGCTCGCCCGAATCCTGCAACAGGGCGTCAAAGACGTGCAGGCCGGGAATGGCCATCGGCGCCTGGACCGGCCGGCGCTGCGGCAGGTAGCCGCCCAGTGCGGCGCGGCGGGCGTGCATGTAGCGCATTTCGGCGCTGTCGTCGGCCGGCTTGTAGTAGGGGGCGCTGGCCAGCTCGGCGTCCGATACCGGAATGCCGAAGCGGTCGCGGAACTTGCGCAGGTCTTCCAGGTCCATCTTCTTGGCCTGGTGGGCGATGTTCTGCGCTTCGCCACTGGAGCCCATGCCGTAACCCTTGATGGTCTTGGCGAGGATCACGGTCGGCCGGCCCTGCGGATTGGTGGTGGCCTCGTGGTAGGCGGCGTACACCTTGTGCGGGTCGTGACCGCCGCGGTTGAGCGCCCAGATTTCGGCGTCCGACATGTTGGCGACCATCTCGCGCAGCTCCGGATACTTGCCGAAGAAGTGCTCGCGCACGTAGGCGCCGTTTTTCGACTTGAAGGTCTGGTAGTCGCCGTCCACGCATTCGTCCATGCGCTTTTTCAGCAGGCCCTTGCTGTCCATGGCCAGCAGCGGATCCCAGCGGCTGCCCCAGATCACCTTGAGCACGTTCCAGCCGGCGCCGCGGAAGTTGCCTTCCAGTTCCTGGATGATCTTGCCGTTGCCGCGCACCGGGCCGTCCAGCCGTTGCAGGTTGCAGTTGATGACGAAGATCAGGTTGTCGAGACCTTCGCGCGCGGCCATGGCGATGGCGCCCATCGATTCGGGCTCGTCCATTTCGCCGTCACCGCAGAAGCACCACACCTTGCGTCCCGGCGTCTTGGCCAGCCCGCGGCTTTCGAGGTACTTGAGGAAGCGTGCCTGGTAGATGGCCATCAAGGGGCCCAGGCCCATGGACACGGTGGGGAACTGCCAGAACCCCGGCATCAGCCACGGGTGCGGGTAGGACGACAGGCCCTGGCCGTCGACTTCCTGGCGGAAGCTGTCGAGCTGCTCGGCGGAGATGCGTCCTTCCATGAAGGCGCGGGCGTAGATGCCCGGAGCGATGTGGCCCTGGAAAAACACCAGATCGCCTTCCTGCTCGTCGTTGTGGGCGCGCCAGAAGTGGTTGAAGCCGACGTCATAGAGGGTGGCGGAAGACTGGAAGCTGGCGATGTGGCCGCCCAGCTCGAGGTCTTTCTTGCCGGCGCGCAGCACCATGGCGGCCGCGTTCCAGCGGTTGATTGAGCGGATGCGGTGCTCCAGCTCGTGATCGCCCGGCGAGTGCGCCTCTTTGGCGACCGGGATGGTGTTCTGGTAGGCGGTGGTGGCATCGAAGGGCAGGTAGGCGCCGCGGCGGCGGGCGCGTTCGACCATCTGCTGCAACAGGAAATGGGCGCGTTCTGGGCCTTCGGTGTCCAGCACGGACGCCAGCGCGGCCAGCCATTCCTGGGTTTCCTGCGGATCAATGTCGGGGGTCGGGTAGTCAGCCATGTCTCTTCCACCTCTGCTGTTGTGGGTGTGTGGGCGCCGGGCCGGTCCGGCCGGTGCCGCGTTGTGTGTCCGGTTTGGTTGAAACCGAAACATGAATGTCGTTTTGTGCGCGCAGAATTGTGCCGTAACCCGTTCAAATTTGCAGCGGTTTTCGCATACGTCAACGGCAGCCTGTGTACCGTTTTTCGAATATTCAGGATGTGCGGTGCAACAAAGCCGTTTTATTGGCTGTTTTGTGGCAATTTTCCGGATTTAACCACTGTCTGACAGTCGGGTTGCCGGGTAAATGTCCGTAGGTGCGTATTTGTTGTTTTGTGAAAATAATGTGAAAAAATCTGCCTGCCGCCGCGAATCCGTCGCCAGCCCGGCATCGCCGTACCGGTTAGCGGCGCTGGCGCTGGGCCTCGATCTGTTCCTTGACCACGGGCATCAGCTCGCGGATGCGCGCATCAAGGCGCGAACGCAGGTAAAAATCGTCACCCGGTGCTTCGCGGGCCAGCTGGAACTGCTCCAGCGCCGGGCGCGCTTCCTGCTGGTAATACAGCTGCTGGCCCAGCGCAAAGTGGTAGCGCAGCTTGTCGCGGTCGGCATAGATGCGTGCCAGCCGCGCCCACAGCTCGGGGTCTTCCGGCCGGCGCGACACGGCTGTTTCGGCCAGCTGGCGGGCTGCATCGGTCTGGCCGGCGGCGATCAGGCTGTCGAGTTCGCCATAGGCGAGAGCTGGTGCGTCCGGGAAGCGCTGGCGGCCTTCGCGGTACAGGCGGGCGCTGGTGGCGTAGTCGCCGCCGGCTGCGGCGATGGCAGCGTCCAGCGACACCAGCCACGGATGCGGAGCCGGTGCCAGCGCGCGTGCCCTGGCTGCCGATGTCCGCGCCGCGGCCAGGTCGTTGCGCTTGAGCTGGGCCCCGGCCAGACCGTACCACTGCGCCATTTCGCTCAGGTAACGGCCGTCCTTGAGCGCATCGGTATAAAAGCTGATGGCGGCCTGCGGGTCGAGGCGGGACAGGCGTGCCTTTTCGCGTGCCAGCAGGAATTCGGTCGAATCGGCCGGCATGCGGCTGGGCAGGCTGAGTGCCCGGCCCTGTGCCTCGCTCATGCGCTCGCTGGTGACCGGGTGGGTGCGCAGGAAGGCCAGCGCGTTGTTGTTGCTGGCGCGGTTGACCTTCTGCATGCGGTCGAAAAACGCCGCCATGGCGCGCGGGTCAAAGCCGGCGCGTGTGAGTGTCTGCATGCCGACACGGTCGGCCTCGCGCTCGAAATCCCGGCTGTACGCCAGCTGCTTTTGCATCGCCATGCCCGGGCCGACCTGTGCAGCGGCCAGTGCCGCATCGGCGCCGCCGCCGGCGCTGGCCATCAGGACCGCAGCCAGGATGCCGCCGATGGCCAGCAGCTGGTTCATGCCCTGCTGCTCCAGCTGGCGGGCAATGTGACGCTGGCTGACGTGGGCCATTTCGTGGCCGATGACGCTGGCGAGCTCCGATTCGCTCTGGGCCGCCAGCAACAGGCCGGTATGCACGCCGATATAGCCGCCGGGCATGGCAAAGGCGTTGATCTGGCCGTCGTCGATGGCAAACAGGGTGTAGTGCTGGGCCGGGTCCGGGCTGGCGGTGGCCAGCCGGCGGGACAGCCGGTTGAGGTAGTCGTCCAGCTCGGCGTCACCCAGCATGGCCTCCTGGGCCCGCAGCCAGACCACGCCCTCGCGGCCGGCGCGAGATTCGTCGCGGGAGCTGAATCCGGCTTCGGCCGAATCGCCGAGATCGGGCAGGTTGATCTGGGCCGTGACCGGTGTAACAGCCATCAGCCCGGCGAGCAGGAGTGCGAGCGGCGTCTTCATGCGTTTCATCATAAACGCGCAGCCGGGCTGTCGTCCTTAACGTCGTGGCCGGTCGCGCCGCATCAGGTGCTGCTGTTGCGCTGGCGCGCCCACGCTACGGCCTGACCGAGGCCGCCGGCATTGTGCACGCCGGTATAGCCCAGTGCGGCCAGCATGCGTACGCCGCTGGCCGAGCGCATGCCGCTGGCGCAGTAGAGGATCATCGGCGTGTCGAGGCCGGGGGCAATGCGGGCAATGCCGGACTGCAACTGGCCCAGCGGCAGCGACAGGGCACCGGGAGCGTGGCTGCCGGCGAATTCGGCCGGCTCGCGCACGTCGATCAGCAGGACATCGTCACCTTGCGGCAGTTGCGGGCTGTGGCCGCCCAGCAGGCGTTGGAACAGGGCAAACATGGTGTATTTCCGGACAACTCGAAAGGGTTAGTTCAGCAAGGCATTGACGCGGGCCAGCGCTGCCGGGTCCAGGTCACCGGTAGCGGCCTGCAGGCGCAGCCAGTCCAGCAGGGTATCGTGGCGCAGCGCAGCCTGCTCGCGCACGATGCCGGCGCGGGCCTGTTGGGCATTCAGCAGGTCCAGCGTGGTGCGGGCACCTTCCTCGACGCCGGCGCGGGTGGCCGCCAGCTGGCGCTCCACCGACTGCCGGGCTGCCGCCAGTGCGGCCAGCCGGGCATGGCCGACGCTGACGCCCTGCCATGCCTGCCGCACCTGGTCATCCACTGACAGGGCTTGGCTGCGCAGGCCGGCATCGGCCGCCTCGCGCCGGGCCAGCGCCTCGTCGAGCCTGGCCGAGCGCCAGCCGCTGGTAAACAGCGGGATGGTCAGCTCGACGCCGGCATACTGCTGGCGCCCGTACTGGGCGGCACTGCCGCTGCCGCGGAGGCGGTCTTCTCCGGCGCGGGCCACCAGTTCCAGCTTCGGGCTGGCCCAGGCGCGGTATTTGCCGACTTCTTCGGCCGCCGCATCACGGGCGGCCGATCCGGCGGCCAGCAGCGGACTGTGCTGGCGCGCCCGCGCCTGCAATTCCGCCAGCGGAGCCAGCGGCAGGCCGGTGGGGCCGGGATCGCGGCTGATGGCCGCGGGGCTGCCGGCCAGACCGCCGGTGACGTCGGCGAGGCGGGCCCCGGCCAGTTCGCGGGCCTGTTGCAGGGCCAGCAGTTCGGCAGCGATCAGGTCGCGGCGGGCGCGGGCTTCTTCCAGGTCGGTGACCGGCGCGTCGCCCACGTCGTAGCGGGCCTGGGCCAGTCCCAGAGCCTCGGCCACCGCTTCGTCCTGCGCCCGGGCACTGGCCAGTGCCGCGTCCAGCCGCAGGACTTCGAAATAGCGCTGTGTCACATCCAGCATCACGCCCTGTTCGTCCGCCGTGGCGCGGGCGGCGCCGGCGCGGGCCCGCGCTTCGAGCTGGCTGGCGCTGGCCGATTTTTCCCGGTCGTAGAGCGGCTGGCGCAGTTCCACGCCCCAGCGGGTGGCGGTGCCGTTGCGTACCCGCGACTCAAAATCCACCTGGTCGGACTGCATGCCCGGCATGGTGAAGCGGGCGCCCTGGGTGTCCTGTTCCTGGCTGGCCGTGCCGGCTCCGGCGCTGAGTCCGACGGTCGGCAGGCGCAGGGCGCGTCCCTGGCGGGCCAGCGTGGCGTCGGCTTGGCGGGTGGCTTCGACGGCCGCCAGTTGCGGATCGTGCTGGCGGGCTGCCTGCCAGGCGTCGAGCAGGTCAAAGGCGTACAGCGCCGGGCTCGCCGCCAGCAGGGCTGCGAGCACCGTCAGGCGGTTTACGAACATGCCCGGCCTCCGCAGCCGCCCGTGCCTTCCTTGACGCCGAGCTTTTTCAGCACGATGGCGAGCGGGCAGAAGTTGGTCAGCGAAAACTGCAACAGGTTGGCGCCGACAAAGGCCGTCAGCCACAGGAAGTTCTGGCTGGCGTACAGCGGGCTGGCCGGGACGGCCAGGGCGAGGCTCAACAGGATCATGCAGCCGGCAAAAAAGCGGATGGCGCGTTCGATGGTCATGCGGTTTCTCCTTGGGATGGGGCGTGGTCGCCCTCGTGACTGGAACGGAAAGCGATGTAATAGAGCAGCGGGATCACCAGCAGGGTGAGGACGGTCGACACCAGGATGCCGAAGATCAGCGAGATGGCCAGCCCGTTGAAGATCGGGTCGTCGAGGATGAAGAGGGCGCCCAGCATGGCAGCCAGCGCGGTCAGCGCGATCGGCTGGGCCCGGGTGGCGGCCGAGTCCACCACGGCTTCCTTGAACGGCACGCCGCGCGCCACTTCCTCGCGGATGAAATCCACCAGCAGGATCGAGTTGCGCACGATGATGCCGGCCAGCGCGATCATGCCGATCATCGAGGTGGCGGTGAACGGTGCCCCGAGCAGGGCATGGCCCGGCATCACCCCGATCAGGGTCAGCGGGATCGGCGCCATGATCACCAGCGGCACCAGATAGCTGCCGAAGTGCGCCACCACCAGGAGGTAGATCAGCACCAGGCCGACAGCGTAGGCCGCACCCATGTCGCGGAAGGTTTCGTAGGTGATCTGCCACTCGCCGTCCCACTTGATGGCGTAGCCGCGCCAGGCGTCGTCCGGCTGGCGGATGAAGTATTCGGCCACCGGGCCGCCGTCCGGCGCGGTCAGCGCACTGATGGCGCCGCGCATGCCGAACATGGCGTAGAGCGGACTGTCGGTCTGGCCGGCCATGTCGCCCACCACCATCGCCAGCGGCAGGCCGTCCTTGCGCCAGCGCGGCTGGTCCACCGTGCCGGGCTCGGCCGTCACCAGCTCGCGCACCGGCACCAGTTCGCCGCTGGCGGCGCGCACGGTCAGCGCCAGCAGGGCTTCGTCGTTGCCGCGGGCAGACACGGGCAGGCGCAGCTGTGCCGGCACCGGATACTTGCCGGCACCGTGCAGCCAGGTGGCATTGTCGCCGTTGAGGGCGGCGGCCAGCGTGGCGACGATTTCGGCCTGCGGTACGCCGCGGCGGGCGGCTTCGGCCTGGTTGACCACCAGCACGCGCCTGGCGGCCGGCGGATTGACGGTACTGTCGATGTCCACCACACCGTCCTGCTGCGTGAACAGCTGGCGGATCTGCCCGGCCAGCGCATCGCGGCCGGCGGCTGACGGGCCGTAGATTTCGGTCACGATCGGCGACAGCACCGGCGGACCCGGCGGCACTTCCACCACCTTGACCCGCGCGCCGTGGCGGGCCGCGATGGCCTCCAGTGCCGGCCGCACCCGGCGGGCGATGTCGTGGCTCTTGGCGTGGCGCTCGTGGCGGTCGGCCAGGTTGACCTGGATGTCGCCGACTTCGCCGCCGGCCCGCAGGCCGTACTGGCGCACCAGTCCGTTGAAGTTGATCGGCGCCGCGGTGCCGGCATAGGCCTGCCAGTTGACCACTTCCGGCTGGGTGGCCAGCCAGGCGCTCATTTCGCGCAGGGTGGCCGCGGTTTCCTCCACCGGCGTACCGGCCGGCAGGTCGACCACTACCTGGAATTCCGACTTGTTGTCGAACGGCAGCATTTTCAGCACCACCAGCCCGGACACCGGCAGCAGCAGCGACACCGCGATCAGGCCGGCCACGCCGAATCCCAGGAGGCGGCGGGCGCGGGTGCCGGTGCGGTCATCCAGGAACGGCGCGAACAGGCGGCGGGTCAGCGGCAGCAGGCGGCCGGCCATGCCGGCGTGGGCCTCGAACCGGTGCGGCAGCCACTTGAGTGCCAGCCACGGGGTGATGACGAAGGCCACGCCGAGCGAGATCAGCATGCCCATCGAGGCATTGATCGGGATCGGGCTCATGTACGGCCCCATCAGCCCGGAAACAAAGGCCATCGGCAGCAGGGCAGCAATGACGGTGAAGGTGGCAAGGATGGTCGGGCCACCCACCTCGTCCACCGCACGCGGGATCAGCGTGACCAGCGGGGCTTCCGGGTCGAGCAGGCGGTGGCGGTGGATGTTTTCCACCACCACGATGGCGTCGTCGACCAGGATGCCGATCGAAAAGATCAGCGCGAACAGCGACACCCGGTTGAGGGTGAAGCCCCACGCCCACGAGGCGAACAGGGTGGCGGTCAGGGTCAGGACCACTGCCACGCCGACGATGGCAGCCTCGCGGCGGCCCAGTGCAAAGAACACCAGCGCCACTACCAGTGCGGTGGCAAAGGCCAGTTTCTTGATCAGCGTCTGCGCCTTGTCGTTGGCGGTTTCGCCATAGTTGCGCACCACTTCGACGCCGACGCTGTCGGGAATCACCGTGCCGGACAGCGAAGCCAGCCGCGCCTTGAGGGCATCGGCCACCGCGACGGCATTGGCGCCGGCCTTTTTGGTGATGGCCAGCGTCACCGCCGGGTATTCGCCGCCGTTCTGGCCCTTGATGCCGTGCCAGACATAGCGCACGGCCGGCTCCGGGCCGTCGGTGATGCGGGCGACCTGGTCGAGGTAGACCGGGCGGCCGTTGTAGACGCCGACCACCAGCTTTTCGACCGCGCGGGCGCTGTCGAGGAAGGGGCCGGTTTCGATGGTGAGGCTACGGTTGTTGGCGATCAGTTCACCGGCCGGCAGGGCGGCGTTGGCGCCTTGCAGGGCACGGCGCAGGTCGCTGACGGTCAGCCTGGCGGCTTTCAGGCGCGCCGGGTCGAGTTCGATGCCGATGGCGCGACCCGGACCGCCGAGGGTGGTGACTTCGCGTACGCCGGCCACCCGCTGGAGGTCGCCTTCGATGCTGTGTGCCACCCGTTCCAGTGCGTAGGCGCCCTGCTGCGGATCACGGGCAAACAGGGTGACGGCCACCACCGGCACGTCGTCGATGCCCTTGGGCTTGATCAGCGGCGGCAGGGTGCCCAGGCCCGGCGGCAGCCAGTCGCCGTGGCTGTGCACGGTGTCGTAGAGGCGCACCAGCGCATCGGTACGCGGCACGCCGACCTGGAACTGCACCGTCAGGATGGCCAGCCCCGGACGCGACAGGGCAAACACGTGTTCGACACCGCTGATCTGGCCCAGCACCTGCTCGGCCGGCTGCGCCACCAGCGATTCCACCGTTTCGGCGCTGGCGCCGGGGAAGGGCACCAGCACGTTGGCCATGGTGACGTTGATCTGCGGCTCTTCCTCGCGCGGGGTGACCGCGACGGCAAACAGGCCGAGCAGCAACAGCAGCAGCGCAATCAGCGGCGTGATGCGGTTTTGCAGGAAAAAGGCCGCCAGCCGGCCGGCCAGCCCCATGGATGCAGGCGTGCGCATCAGTGACCTCCCGTGCGGCGGGCCGCCGCTTCCGGCGTGGTGACCACCCGCTCGCCGGTCCGCAGTCCGGCCAGCACCTCCACGTCGCTGCCAAGGCTGTCGCCCAGCCGCACGTAGCGCAGCTCGGGCGCACCCTTGGCGCGCAGTACGTAGACGGCGGTCAGTTCGGCCCGGCGCACCACGGCCTGTTGCGGCACGGTCAGCCGGCTGCTGCCGGCCGCTCCGCTGACCGGCAGCTCGACCCGGGCAAAGCGGCCCGGTGCCAGCGCGGTCTGTGCCGGCAGCTCCAGTCGCAGCGTGCGCGTCTGGCTGACGGCATCGGTGGCCGGCAGCCATTGCACTCTGGACGGCACCAGGCGCTGGCCGTCGACCACGATGGCGAACCTGCCGCCGGCCTGCACCCGGCTTTCGACGCTGGCGGGCACGCTGGCGGTGACGCGCAGGGCCGCCGGGTCGTAGACCACGGCAATCGGCTGCCCCGGCTGGGCCAGGTCACCGACGTTGGCAAACGTGTCGGCCACCAGGCCGGCAAACGGGGCGCTCAGGCGGTACAGGCCGGCCTGGGCGCCGGCCGCGCGGGCACTGGCCCCCTGGGCGCGGGCGCGGGCTGCGGCGCTGCGGTACTGGGCTTCGGCCCGTTCCAGCGCGGCGGCTGACAGGTACTGCTTGGCGGCCAGCGCGCGGGCCCGCTCGACTTCGCGGCGGGCCACATCCAGCTGGGCCTGGGCGGCGGCAATCTGGGCGGCACTGGCAGCGGCGGCCTCGCGGGCAGTTTCACCGTCGATTTCGGCTACCAGCTGGCCGGCGCTGACGCGGTCACCGGCATTGACCGGGCGGGCGGTGACACGACCGGCCACCGGGACGGCCAGCCGCGCTTCGCGCACGGCTTCGACCTGCCCGTCAGCCTGGTAAACGCCGCTGGCTGCCGGTGCGCCGACGGTGACTGCCGGCAGGGCCGGGCCGGCGGCGAATGCGGGAGAAAGGGCTGCCAGACCGGCAAGAGCGGCAGCGAGCGGGAGGAGGGGCAGTCGGTTCATGTCGGTACGTTATTCAAATTTATATAATGTTTGCGGCAGAAAAAGCCGCATGACGCGGCCTGGCGTTTTTCAGGCGGCCGGACCGGGCCCGGGAGCAGTCTTGCAGTAAATGCCGTGCAGGGCGTCGAGCAGGATCAAGACTTCTTCGCGCGCCACCCGGTAGTACATCCACTTGCCGTCGCGCCGGGTGTCGACCAGCCCTTCGTTGCGCAGCACGCCCAGCTGTTGCGACAGGGTGGGCTGGTGGATGGCGGTCAGGTTTTCCAGTTCGGTGACCGTGCGTTCGCCGCCGACGAGCTGGCACAGCAGCAGCAGCCGGTCGGGGTTGGCAAGGCTTTTCAGAAGCGCCGAAGCGGCGCGGGCATTGGCTTGGAGAAGATCGATCTGCATGAAAGGCATCCTGTCGACGGCATCATTATATTTTTTTGTAAACTATTCGCAAGCCCCCTGCCACATTACAATTTCCGCTCCTTTGAATCTCGCGGGGTGCTGCCTGCCATGACTGTCTTGCCGCGTGTGGCCATCGGCCTGTTTGGCGGTTCGTTCGACCCGGTGCACGAGGGGCACCTGCGCCTGGCGCGGGCGCTGCGCGACGAGCTGCAACTGGCCGAAGTGCGCCTGCTGCCGGCCGGCACGCCGCCGCACCGCGCACCGCTGGCGGCAGCGGCGGCCGACCGGCTGGCCATGCTGCGGCTGGCGCTGGCCGGCGAGCCCGGCCTGACGGTGGACGAGCGCGAACTGTCCGGCCGGCTGTCCGGCTATACCGTCGACACGCTGGCGATGATCCGCCGCGAGACAGGGCCGGAGGCGGCGCTGTGGTGGCTGGTCGGCGGCGACCAGCTGGCGAGTCTTGACCGCTGGCACCGCTGGCGTGACCTCTTCGGGCTGGCACATCTGGCGGTTGCCGTGCGGCCGGGCTTTGATGCCGGTTCGCTGCCGCCTGCGGTGGCTGCCGAGTGGCAGGCGCGGCAAGCGACTGATTTTGCAAATCTTCCGCCCGCGGGTAGAATCCGCGTCCTGTCTTTATCGCCGGTGGACATTTCCGCCACCGCCATTCGCGCCGATCTGGCGCGCGGTGGCGACGGACTCGGGCATCTTGCGCCGGCCGTGCGCGACTATATTCATCTTCACCGGCTCTACCGTTCCGAAAGCCCCGCATGACCGAAGTCATTGAAACCAAACCGTATCCGACCCCGGACGAAATCGCCGCCCTCGCTGCCGAGGCGCTGGATGACGTCAAGGGCAAGGACATCGTCAACCTCGACACCCGCGAGCTGACCTCGCTGTTTTCGCGCTTGGTGGTGTGCACCGGTGATTCCAACCGCCAGGTCAAGGCACTGGCCAACAATGTGGCCGTGACCCTGAAGGGCCAAGGCGTCGACATCGTCGGCATGGAAGGCGAACAGTTCGGCGAATGGGTGCTGGTCGATGCCGGCGACGTGGTCATCCACATCATGCTGCCGGCCGTGCGCGACTACTACGACCTCGAAGCCCTGTGGGGCGGCCAGAAGCCGGTGTTCAACCCGATTCCGGGCGTGCGCGGCTGGAAGGCCACCGAAGAGTAAGTCCGGCGCATGAAGATCACCCTGCTGGCTGTCGGCACCAAAATGCCGCGCTGGGTGGACGAGGCCTACGCCGATTACGCCAAGCGCCTGCCGCGCGAAGTCCAGCTGGAACTGAAAGAGATCAAGCCGGAAAAGCGCGGGGGCGGGGTAACGGCAGAAAAGGGCATTGCCGCCGAGCATGCCCGCCTGATGGCGGCACTGCCGCCGCGGGCAAAACTGGTGGTGCTCGACGAGCGTGGCCGCAACTGGACCACCATGCAGCTCGCCGACAACCTCAAGGGCTGGCTGGCCGACGGGCAGGACATCGCCATCGTGATCGGCGGGGCGGACGGCACGGCGGCCGAACTCAAGTCGCGCGCCGACATCCTGCTGCAACTGTCGGCCATGACCCTGCCGCACGGCATGGTGCGCGTGCTGCTGGCCGAGCAGGTCTACCGTGCCGTCAGCATCCTCAACGGCCACCCCTACCACCGGGAATGAGCCGTCCGGCAGCCGCCGGACCGGAACCGGCCGCTGCAAGGCGGCCTTTTTCTTTTGACTGATTGAAAGGAAACACATGGACGTGCGCGACAGTAACGGCACGCTGCTGAACGACGGCGACACTGTACAGGTCATCAAGGACCTCAAGGTCAAGGGAACGTCGGTCACGCTCAAGCGCGGCACGGTCATCAAGGGCATCCGCCTGATCGAAGACGACGAAGAAGCCATCGAGTGCCGCACCGACAAGGTGAAGGGGCTGGTGCTGAAAACCTGCTTCCTCAAGAAAGCCTGATCCACGACGGCACGCCCTTCACGGCGTGCCGTTGCTGTTTTTGCCGGCCGTCCGGCAGATTGGCAGGAATCGGGTGTCGGCAAGGCGGCCGGCTCCGTATGCTGGACCTGTCGGCTTGCAGGAGCAGGATGATGGAATCCATGGAAACAGCCGCCCGCCACTACGCCGTCGTCGAGCGGGCGATCGTCTGGCTGAACGAACATGCCGCCGAGCAGCCGTCGCTGTCCCGGCTGGCGCAGGCCGTCGGCCTCAGCGACAGCCGCCTGCAACGGGTGTTCAGCGACTGGGCCGGAGTGTCGCCCAAGCGCTTCGTGCAGTTCCTGACCCTCGGACACGCCCGCCGGTTGCTGGCGGCCGGTCGCCCGGTCGATGCCACGGCACTGGCCGTCGGCCTGTCCGGCAGCGGCCGCCTGCACGACCTGATCGTGCAGCACGAAGCGCTGACCCCGGGCGAACTGCGCCGCGGCGCGGCCGGCGTGCCGGTGGGCTGGGGACTGGCTGCCACGCCGTTCGGCGAAGCCCTGCTGGCATGGACGCCACGTGGTCTGGGCTATCTGGCGTTTGTCGACGACACGCCGGCTGCGGCGCTGGCCGGCTGCCAGGCCCGCTGGCCGCAGGCCGTCTGGCACGAAGATGCGGCCACGGCCGCCGGTTGGGCCCGGCGCGTGTTTGCACCCCGGGCGGCCGACGATCCGCTGCCGGTGTTGCTGCGCGGCAGCCGGTTCCAGCTCAAGGTGTGGGAAGCGCTGCTCGGGATCGCGCCCGGACAGCGCCTCAGTTACGGCATGCTGGCGCAGCAGCTGGGCCAGCCGGGTGCCGCCCGCGCGGTCGGCAGTGCCGTGGCGGCCAACACGCTGGCCGTGCTGGTTCCCTGCCACCGGGTCATCCGCGACACCGGCGTGCTGGGCCAGTACCGCTGGGGCAGCACACGCAAGGCCGCCCTCCTGGTGCGTGAATCAGCCGCCGCCCAGCCGGAACTCAGCGATTGAAAAGCCCCTTGAGCAGCTCGACGCCGTGACCGAGCAGGTCGCCGCCGGCCGGAATCTCGCCGTTCGGGGTCAGGCGGTCGACGATCGAGGGCAGGTACTGCGACGCCATTTCGGCGGCCTGCTGCGGGTCGATGCCGAGCCGGCCGGCCAGCTCGCCCAGCTGGCTGCCGTCGAGTGCGCTCTGGATCTGTTCCGCGCTGACCGGCAGGTTGGCGCCGGTGCCCACCCATGAGCTGACGATGTCGCCAAGGCCGCCCTGCTGGAATTTTTCCACCAGCCCGCCCACGCCACCGTTTTCCTGGATCAGGTTCGACACGGCCGAGAGGGTGTCACCGCCCTGTCCCATCATGTCGCCTGCTGCATTCACCAGACTGTCGAAAAGTCCCATCGTATTGCTCCTGTTGCCAGTGACAAGCGGTACGGCCGGAGTGCCGTCCGACTTGAGCCTAGATGCTGCCAGCCGAAACCTGGCTGTAGCTGATGAAAGGCCGTGTCAGAACAGGCCGAAGGTAAAACGGCCGATCTCGATGACCAGCAGGCCGAGGAACAGCCGGCGGATCAGCCGGTTGCCGCCCTTGCGGATCAGGCGGCTGCCCAGTACGGCCCCGGCCACCGAACAGGCGCCCATCGCCAGTCCGATCGGGAACACCACATGGCTGAACGCGATGAACCACAGCAGCGAGGCAAGGTTCAGGCCGTTCACCACGATCTGCGCGCACTCGCTGGCGCGGCGGAAGTCGAATCCGAACAGGTGCACGAAGCCCAGCAGCAGGAAGCTCTGGCTGGCCGGGCCGATAAAGCCGAGGTAGAGGCCGGCAGCCGCTCCGGCACCGGCCGAGCCCAGCTGCTGGTGGGCGGAGGTATGCAGGCGTGGCGCAGTGGCGTTCTGGCCCAGCGCTGGATGACGCCAGGTGTGGATGGCCAGCGCAATCATCACCACCAGCAGGACCGGCTTGTACCAGTGCGGCGGAAACGCCATCAGCAGCGCCGAGCCGGCGGCGGCCATCGGAATGCCGGTGACCAGTGCCGGCCACAGCACGGGCCAGGGCGGCCGGGTGTGGCGCAGCACGCGCCAGACGTTGCTGGCCCCGCTCATGCCGAAAACCAGCCGGTTGGTACCCAGCACCGTGGCGCTGGGCAGGAGGGGATAGGCGTTGAACAGGGCCGGAATCAGCACCAGGCCGCCACCGCCGACCGAGGAACTGACCAGACCGGCCACAAAGGCCAGAAAGGCAAGGTAGAGATCGGTCCACGACATGGCGGGCTCCTGCGGGTACTGCTTGCAGTGTAGAAGCCCGCCGTGGCCGGGGCGGCGCTTATCCGACCGCGAAGCGCAGGACGAACAGCGCCGCCACCACCGCGATCGGCAGGCTGACCTGGCGCCACTGGCCGGACAGCACCTTGACCAGCACGTAGCTGATCACCCCGAAGGCGATACCGTCGGAAATCGAGAAGGTGTAGGCCATGGTGACCACGCAGGCGATGGCCGGCGCCGATTCGGTACTGTCGTCCCAGTCGATGAAGGTCAGGCTGCGCAGCATCAGGATGGCGACAAACAGCAGGGCCGGCGCGGTGGCGTGGGCCGGAATCATCGCCGCCAGCGGCGACAGCCACAGCGCGGCGAGGAACAGCAGGCCGATCACCACGGCGGTCAGGCCGGTGCGGCCGCCGGCAGCAATGCCGGTGGTGCTTTCGAGGTAGCTGGTGGTGCTGGACGTACCGAGCAGGCTGCCGCAGACGATGGCAGTGCTGTCGGCTAGCATGGCCTGCTTCAGGCGTGGCAGCCGGCCGGTCGCATCCAGGAAACCGCCGCGTTCGCCGATGGCGATCAGGGTGCCGGAGGTTTCAAAAAGGTCCATCAGGAACAGGCTGAGGATGATCGCCAGCAGGCCGCCGGTCAGCGCGCCGTGGATGTCGGCGGCAAACAGGGTCGGTGCCAGCGACGGCGGGGCCGACACGATGCCCTGGTAGGGCGTCAGTCCCATCGCCACTGACACGGCGGTGACGGCGAGGATGCCGATCAGGATGGCACCGCGCACGCCGAGCTTGTCGAGCACCACCATCAGCACGAAGCCCGCCATCGCCAGCAGCGCCTGCGGGGTGGCCACCGGGCCGATGGTGACCAGCGTGTCCGGGCTGGCCACCACGATGCCGGCGCTGGAAAGGCCGATCAGGGCGATGAACAGCCCGACCCCGGCGGCAATGGAGTGCTTGAGGCTCTGCGGAAAGGCGTTGACGAACCATTCGCGGATTTTCAGGCCGCTGACCAGCACGAAGAGCAGGCCGGAGATGAACACGCAGCCCAGCGCCACTTCCCACGACAGCCCCATGCCCTTGACGAGGCCGAAGGTGAAGAAGGCGTTGATGCCCATGCCGGGCGCCTGGCCGATCGGGTAGTTGGCCAGCAGGCCCATGATCAGCGAGCCGATGGCGGCGGCCAGGCAGGTGGCGACAAAGGCCGCGCCGTGGTCGATGCCGGCCTGGGCGAGGATGTCGGGATTGACGAACAGGATCGCCGACATGGTGAGGAAGGTGGTGCAGCCGGCGAGGATTTCGCGGCGCACGGTGGTGCCGTTGGCGGCAAGCGCAAACAATCGTTCAAGCATGGACAGAGGGCAGTGAGGGTCAGCAACACGCATTCGCGGAACAGGCGAACGCCCCGGGGAACCTTTCCCTGGCAAGGGCCACTGGCAAGACATCCGGCGCCCGAAAGGGCGCGAGTATAGCGGTGAACGGCGGGCTTGTGAGGGATGGCTGTCTGTCGCTAGAGTAGACGGCTTTGCCGTTCTGGAAGTTGTCATGAAAACCGCCGTCCGCGGAGCCTTGCTGTCCTTTTCTGCCGATCCCCTGCGCGAGGAGGCCGACAGCTGCATGCAGTACGAGCCTGACGGCATCGTGCTGATGGAAGCCGGCCGCATCGTCGGGCTGGGTCCGGCCAGCCGCATCCTGCCGCTGCTGGGTCCGGACACGGAGCTGGTCCACTATCCGCACAAGCTGATCCTGCCGGGCTTCATCGACAGCCATGTCCACTACCCGCAGACCGAAATGATCGCTGCGCCGGGCGGGCAACTGCTGGAATGGCTGGAGCGGTACACCTTCGTGGTCGAGCAGCGCTTTGCCGAGCAGGCGCACGCCGACCGGGTGGCGGCCTTTTTTGTCAGCGAGCTGCTGCGCAACGGCACCACCTGTGCCGCCACCTTCTGCACCGTGCACCCGCAGTCGGTGGATGCGCTGTTTGGCGCGGCGGCCCGCTACGACATGCGCCTGCTGGCCGGCAAGGTGTGCATGGACATCCACGCTCCGGCCGCCCTGCTCGACACCCCGCAGCGTGCCTGGGACGAATCCGGCGAGCTGATCGCCCGCTGGCACGGCAAAGGCCGCGCCGAGTACGTGATCACGCCGCGGTTTGCCGGCAGTTCCACCCGCGAACAGCTGGAAATGCTGGGCGCGCTGGCGGCCCGGCATCCGGACATGGCCATCCAGTCGCACGTGGCGGAAAACCGGGCCGAAGTGCACTGGATGCGGCGGCGCTTTCCCGAATGCGAGCACTACACCGGCATCTATCACCGCTACGGCCTGCTGCGGCCGCGCGCCGTCTATGGCCACGGCATCTACCTTGCCGAAAGCGAGCGGCACCTGCTGGCTGAAACCGGCACGGCCATCGCCCATTGCCCGACCTCGAACTTCTTTCTCGGCTCGGGGGCCTTCAACGTTCACCAGGCGCGCCAGGCCGCCCTGCCGGTCAAGGTGGGGTTGGCGACCGATATCGGCGCCGGCACCAGTTTTTCCATGCTGGCGACCATGGGCGCGGCCTACAAGGCGGCCCAGCTCAACGGCAATGCGCTGACTGCCCGGCAGGCGTTCTACCTGGCCACGCGCGGCGGCGCCGAAGCGCTGGGCATCGCCGACAAGGTCGGCTCGCTGGCAGTCGGGCTGGAAGCCGACCTGTGCGTGCTGGACCTGCACTCGACGCCGCTGATCGACTTCCGCATGCAGCAGGCCGATTCGCTGGACGACGTGCTGTTCGTGCAGATGATGCTGGCCGATGACCGGGCCGTGGCGGCTACCTGGGTGGCCGGCCGCTGCGTGTATTCCGCCGCAGCCGCCTGATGCGCAGCGGGCTGCGGCTGCTGGCGCTGGCAACCGGCCTGTGGCTGGCGGCACCGGCTGTGGCCGGATTCCAGAGCGAAGAGGCGCTGGCTGCCAGTGTAGCCGCCGGCCTGCGGCAGGCCGTGACGCGCGCCACGCCGCCCCGGCTGGTGTTCGACAATGCCGAAGAAGGCCGGGCGTGGCTGCTGGACATGTCCGGCCGGCTGGCGCGCCGTGTGCCGGACAACTGGATGCGTGAGCGCCTCTTGACGGTGATCCACTACGAAGCCAGCCGCGCCGGGCTGGACCCGGCGCTGGTGCTGGGGCTGATCGAGGTGGAAAGCGGTTTCCGCAAATACGCCATCAGCCCGGTCGGCGCCCGCGGGCTGATGCAGGTAATGCCGTTCTGGGTCGGCGCCATCGGCGCACCGGACCACAACCTCTTTGATGTCACCACCAACCTGCGCTATGGCTGCGTCATCCTGCGCCACTATCTGGCACGCGAAAACGGCAACCTGTACCGGGCGCTCGGGCGTTACAACGGCAGCCTGGGGCCGACCGGCTATCCGGAGGCGGTGCTGGGCGCCATGCGGCGCTGGCAGTGACGTCATGGCGCGACACCGGCCAGGGCCGGACGGAAGCGCTTTTTTGCCGCCGCCGCCGTACGGGCTGCGGCAACCGGAAGTGGCGGGCTGACCGCTCAGGCCATGACCAGCGCGCAGCCGCTCAGCCGGTCGTACAGGAACTGGCGGTCGCGGTCGAGCAGCGTCCAAGCCACCGGCACGATGGCCCAGGCACTGGCCAGCCAGCCCAGCCAGGCGAGATCCGGCTGGTAGTGCACCCAGGTCCAGGCCGGCAGCAGCGGCGCATAAAAGAGGGCCGCCAGTACGAGGCGCAGCAGGGCATGACGCCAGTCCGGCCGGCCACCGTCGACGGTGCGTACCAGCGCGATTTTCCAGGTTTTCATCGCCAGCGTCTGGCCGCCGCGGGTCCAGCACCAGCCGAAATAGGCGTACACGATCACGGCCAGGTACAGCTGGTAGACCACCCGCAGCCACGGGATTTCGCCCAGCCACAGGAAAAGCGGCTGGAACAGCAGGCCGGCCACGAACAGGACGCCGATCAACAGCAGGGCATCGTAGGCAAGGCTTCCGATCCGGCGCAGGCGGCCGGCGGGCAGGGTATCGGCAGGAAGGGTCACGACAAACGGGCCAGGGTCAGGAAAACGGCATAGTTTAACGCGGCCCGGCGGCGAGGGCGGCCGCCTGTTCGCGTGCCAGCCAGTCTTGCTCCAGCCTGGCCTGCCGTGCCTGGCGTTCGGCCGGTGGCAGGGCTTCGATGTCCGCAAAGCGTTCTCGGGCTGTCTGGCGTTCGGCGCCGGTCAGTGCGGCCCAGTCGGCCAGATGCAGCTGCACGCGGGTCTGTTCGATCGGGGTCAGGCGGGCCCAGTCCTGCGTCAGGGCCAGCAGCATGCGCTTTTTCCTGGGGTGGAAACGGTCCCACTCGGGAGCCAGCGGGGCCAGCAGGGCCTGCTCGGCCGGGGCCAGCTGCGCCCAGCGCGGATTGGCCATTCTTTCGTCGGCGTGACAGGCGGCCAGCAGGAGGGGCAACAGCCAGAGCAGTCGGGGCGTCATGGTGCGGAATCCTTGTCCAGATAGGCCGCCGGTGCCAGCTCGCCTGCCAGCAGGCGCAGGTCCAGTGCGCCGTTGACATCGGGCGGAGCCTGCCACTGGCGCCAGGCCAGCGTGCCGCTGCCCAGCAGGCAGACGGCCAGCAGGGTGCTCCAGCCGGTACGCCGCAGGGAGATGCGCCAGTCCAGGTACAGGGCGCGGCTGCGGGCAGGCAGTGTGGTGGGAGCCGCAGGCAGGGGCCGGGCGGGCGGGGGGGCGGCCACCAGGCGTGAGGGCAGGGCATCCAGTCCGGCGGCCGCCGGCAGGTCGCGCTGGGCCAGGAGTTCGGTGATCAGCTGGCGGGCCTGCTGCTGGCGTCGCAGTGCGGTGCGCGGCAGGCAGCCGAGTGCGCGGGCAGCGGCATCCGGGGCCAGGGCAAACCCGCTGCTGGCAAACCAGGCGTCGCGCAAGGCCGGCGGCAGTACGCGCAAGGCCCGCAGTCCGGCAGCATCGATATCCAGCACGCAGTCCGGTTCCAGCGGTTCGGCCGGCTGTCCGTACCGGCGCCCGAGGTGGCGCAGCTCGGCAAGGAGTGCCGTACGCAGGTGGTGCCGGAGCCAGTTGTCCGGGTAGCGACGGCCCAGCCGTGCCGGCAGGCCGTCGAGGAGGCTGGTGGCGGACTCTGCTGCGATGCCACAGGCGTCAAGATAGGCACGGGCCAGGGCCAGGTCTTCGGCGGTGATTTGGGCAGGGGCAAAGCCGGGCATGGAATGGATGTCGGTCTGCGGAGTAACGTAAAAGCGTAACAGATTATTGCCCGATTCGGCCCATTGGCAGCATCAGCCGGGGGCAGGTCTGCAAAAGCGTAGCACGGATCGTGAAAACCCTCTGCGGCAGGGCGGGCACGATGCGGTTTTTTCCACGCCAGATCAGGGCTTTTGCCGGTTTTTGCACAGCACAAATCCGCTTGACCGTGCTTTGTCATATCAGCTAGGGTTGTTGGCCATCAAGGGATGAAATCTGCATTACTAGAGGCTAGCAAAATCATGGAAATCTCCGGCGCCGAAATTGTCGCGCGCTGTCTGCAGGCGGAAGGCGTCGAGTACGTCTTCGGGTACCCCGGCGGGGCAGTGCTGGAAATCTACGACGCGATCTTCAAGCAGGACCAGTTCAAGCACGTACTGGTACGGCACGAGCAGGCCGCGGTGCACGCGGCTGACGGCTACTCGCGCTCCAGCCACAAGACCGGCGTGGCGCTGGTCACGTCCGGGCCGGGGGCGACCAATGCGATTACCGGCATTGCCACTGCCTACATGGATTCGATTCCGATGGTGGTGCTGTCGGGGCAGGTCACGACCCCTGCCATCGGCCTGGATGCCTTCCAGGAAGTCGACATGGTCGGCATCACCCGGCCGTGCGTGAAGCACAACTTCCTCGTCAAGGATGTCCGCGAGCTGGCCACCACCATCAAGAAGGCATTCCACATTGCCAGTACCGGCCGTCCCGGCCCGGTGGTGGTGGACATTCCCAAGGATGTCCAGCAGGCAAAAACCGGTTTCCATTATCCGGAGTCGGTCAGCATCCGCAGCTACCAGCCGGCCACGCGCGGCCATCCGGGCCAGATCAAGAAAGCGGCCCAGCTGATTGCCGAGGCCAAGCGTCCGTTCATCTATGTCGGCGGCGGTGCGGTCCTGGCCAACGCCAGTGATGAAGTCATCGGTCTGGCGCGTTACCTGAATGCGCCGGTCACCAACACCCTGATGGGGTTGGGTGCCTATCCGGCCACCGATCGCCAGTTTGTCGGCATGCTCGGCATGCACGGCACCTATGAAGCCAACCTCGCCATGCAGAACTGCGACGTGCTGATTGCCGTCGGAGCCCGCTTTGACGACCGGGTGATTTCGGTGCCGGACAAGTTCCTGGCTGCGCCGAAAAAGATCATCCACATCGACATCGACCCCAGCTCGATTGCCAAGCGGGTCAAGGTCGACATTCCGATCGTCGGCAACGTCCGCGACGTGCTGGGCGAACTGCTGAACGTGTTGCAGCAGGAGAACCTGCGTCCCGACCCCTGTGCCGTCGAAGCATGGTGGCAGCAGGTCGAGGAATGGCGCGTGCCGCAGTGCCTGCGTTATGACCAGGGCAGCGAGTTGATCCTGCCGCCGTACGTGGTCGAAAAACTCTACGAAGTCACCGGTGGCCAGGCCATCGTGACCTCCGACGTCGGCCAGCACCAGATGTTCGCTGCCCAGTACTACAAGTTCGACCGTCCGCGCCAGTGGCTCAACTCCGGTGGCCTGGGCACCATGGGTGTCGGCCTGCCCTACGCCATGGGCGCGCAGCTGGCCAACCCGGATGCGCAGGTGGCCTGCGTGACCGGCGAAGGCTCGATCCAGATGAACATCCAGGAACTGTCGACCTGTCGCCAGTACACCATCCCGGTCAAGATCATCAACCTCAACAACCGCTATCTCGGCATGGTGCGCCAGTGGCAGGAGCTGTATTACGGCAACCGCTACTCCGAGTCGTACATGGATTCGCTGCCGGACTTCGTCAAGCTTGCCGAAGCCTACGGCCATGTCGGCATGCGCATCGAAAAGCCGGCCGATGTCGAGCCGGCACTGCGCGAAGCCTTCAGTCCGGCGCTTCGCGACCGGCTGGTGTTCCTCGACTTCATGACCGATCGCACCTCCAACGTCTACCCGATGGTCGGCAACGGCAAGGGACTCGACGAAATGGAGCTGCCGCCGCACATGCGCCACAACGGCGGTGACGGCGAGCGCGACTACGGCAACCTGTGCTGATCGGGAGGCAACAGAAATCATGCGTCACATCCTGTCCATCCTGATTGAAAACGAAGCCGGTGCCCTGTCGCGCGTGGTGGGACTGTTTTCCGCCCGCGGCTACAACATCGATTCGCTGACCGTCTCGACCACCGAAGACGCCACCCTGAGCCGGATGACCATCGTCACCCACGGGTCGGAAGAAGTGATCGAGCAGATCACCAAGCACCTCAACAAGCTGATTGAGGTTGTCAAAGTGATTGACCTGAACGAGTCCGAGCACATCGAGCGCGAGCTCATGCTGATCAAGGTGCGTGCTTCGGGCCGCGACCGCGAAGAAATGAAGCGCATGGCCGACATCTTCCGCGGACGCATCATCGACGTCACCGAAAAGACCTACACCATCGAGCTGACCGGCACCAGCGGCAAGCTCAGCGCCTTCCTTGATGCCATCGACCGCTCGGTGATCCTGGAAACCGTGCGTACCGGTGCTTCCGGCATCGGCCGCGGCGAGCGCATCCTCAAGATCTGACAACCATGGCGCCCCGGCCGCCACTCCGGACGGGGCGCCTCTTTATTTGCACAAGGAAAACCAGATGAAAGTTTATTACGACAAGGACGCCGACCTTTCCATCATCCGTGACAAGAAAGTGGCCATCATCGGTTACGGTTCGCAGGGCCATGCCCACGCCCAGAACCTGAAGGAATCCGGTGTCGATGTCATCGTCGGCCTGCGCAAGGACGGTGCCTCGTGGAAAAAGGCCGAAGCAGCCGGCCACACGGTCAAGGAAGTCGGCGAAGCGGTCAAGACGGCCGACGTGGTGATGATCCTGCTGCCGGACGAAACCCAGCCGGACGTCTACCGCAACGATATCGCCCCGAACCTCAAGAAGGGTGCCGCGCTGGCGTTCGCCCACGGGTTCAACATCCATTACAACCAGATCGTGCCGCCGGCCGATATCGACGTGATCATGATCGCCCCGAAGGGTCCGGGCCATACCGTGCGCTCGGAATTCCTCAAGGGTGGCGGCGTGCCGTCGCTGATCGCCGTGTACCAGGACCACTCCGGTCGCGCCCGTGACGTCGCCCTGTCGTACGCTGCTGCCAACGGCGGCACCAAGGGTGGCGTGATCGAGACTTCATTCCGCGAAGAAACCGAAACCGACCTGTTCGGCGAGCAGGCCGTGCTGTGCGGTGGTGCCGTCGAGCTGGTCAAGGCCGGTTTCGAAACGCTGACCGAAGCCGGTTACGCTCCGGAAATGGCCTATTTCGAGTGCCTGCACGAACTGAAGCTGATCGTGGACCTCATGTACGAAGGCGGCATCGCCAACATGAACTACTCGATCTCCAACAACGCCGAATACGGCGAGTACGTGACAGGTCCGGAAGTGATCACCGCTGCCAGCAAGGAAGCGATGAAAAAGGCGCTGTACCGCATCCAGTCCGGTGAATACGCCAAGATGTTCATCCTCGAAGGCAAGACCAACTACCCGAGCATGACCGCCCGTCGTCGCCTGACCGCCGATCACCCGATCGAGAAGGTGGGTGCCGAACTGCGCGCCATGATGCCGTGGATTGCCAAAAACAAGCTGGTTGACCAGTCGAAGAACTGATCCGTTACCGTTCGTCGGGCCGCCCGGAATACCCGGGCGGTTTTTTTATTGTCAACCGTTCATGCGAATGGCAATGTAGCACCCGTTTTCGCATAAGCCGGCACCGCCGGACCGCTTGTTCAGAAGGAGTTTTCATGTTGTCTCGCATGCCCTTCGTTGTATCCGGCCCGGCACTGGCCGTGAGTCTGGCTTTCGCCTTGCCGGCATTGGCCGCAAATGATCCGGACAGTGTGCAGGTTTTGCGGAAAAAGGTCTCCGCACTGGAGGCCGCCAATCGCAGCTACGCCGCCCGGTTGGCTGATCTGGAAAAACGGCTGGCTGCACTGGCACCGGCGCCGGCCATGGCGACCGGCCCTGCCAGTGGCCGAAGCATGCAGCCGGGGCCTGTCGTGGCACAGGCGGCTGCCCCGGCCGCAACACCGGCAGCACAGACGACGGCCTCCCTGCCGGTTACCAGTTCGGTCCCCAAGAGTGTGGAAGCCATCTACCAGGAGGCCAGCGGATTTACCCAGGGTTCCGGTCGCTGGTCGGTCGAACCGTCGCTGACCTACGGTTTTTACGATGTGCGTGACCTGCGGCTCAATGGCTTCCTTGCTCTGGACTCCATTTTCCTTGGCAACATCAATCTTGACCGTATCAAGAGCGAGACACTGACCCTGGATACTGCCGTGCGCTACAAACCGTCAGCGGACTGGCAGTTCGATTTCAACGTGCCGGTCGTCATGCGCAAGAGCCGCTACTTTTCAGGAGGAGCCGGTTATTCGACCAACAAGATTTCCGAAGCCTCGCTGACGGAAAACGGCGAAATCGGCGACGTGGGTTTTGGCCTGTCGTACCGGCTGTTTGCCGAAACAGCAGACCGGCCGGACACCTTTGTCTCGTTGCGCGTCAAGGCGCCGACCGGGTCATCTCCATATGGCATCAAGGTTCGCAATGTGGATGATGGCAATACCAACCTGGGCGTGCCGGACAGCCTGCCGACCGGCAACGGCGTCTGGTCGGTGTCGGGCGGTGTATCGGTGGTCAAGACGCTGGACCCGGCCGTGGTGTTCGCCAACCTCAGCTACACGCATTACCTCTCCGGGCATTTCAACGATATCAGCGCCTCTGTGGGTCAGACCCTGCCTGGCGATGTCAAGCTGGGCGATACATGGGGCTTTGGCCTCGGGTTTGCCTTCGCACTGAACGAGCGCCTGAGCCTCGGCATGTCCTATTCGCAGCAGATGGGCAATTCCACTTCCCTGCGGCCGGACGGCAGCAGCTGGCAGAAGGTGCCGGGCAGCGAATCCAATTCCGCCACGCTGAATGTCGGCATGACCTATTCGCTCGGGCAGCACCTGTCGATCGTGCCCAATGTGGCGATCGGCCTGACGCCGGATTCGCCCAATTACAATTTCTCGGTCCGCTTCCCGTACAACTTCTGATTCCCGCCTGACCGGCAAACAGCGCCTCCGGTATCAACCGGCCGGCGCCGTTGCTGTCTTGTGCGGATCAGTGCTGGCCGGGTGGCAGGATTTGCAGGCTGAAGCTGTTGCTGGCGTGATTCATGGTGCCGGCGATCTGGTTCAGCTGGATCACTCCGCTGGCGCCCTGGAAGGCCTGGTCCGACAGTTCGGTGCTGGCATTCGATCTGGTGGCCGGTACCGCACGGCTGCCGTTTTGCGAACCGGTGCTGGCACTGGCCAGCCAGTTGTCAGACAAGGCGGCCGTACCTGACTGCGTGCCGGTGCCCACGCTGATGGTGGCCAGGTTGCTGCTTTGGTTGGCGCTGCCCGCCGTCTGGTTGATGCCCAGCAGTCCCTGGCTGCCGGCAAAGGCATTGCCCTGGATGACGGCCCGGGCATCAGGCTGCGCGGCCAGTGGATTGGTTGCCGGGGCATTCTGCACCTGGTTCAGCCCGGTCTGGCTCAAGGCGGCATCGCCCAGGGCCAGTGCCCGCAGGTTGGCCTGCTGGTTAATGCTGCCGGCGGCCTGGTTCAGCGACACGATGCCGGTGTTGCCCTGACCGCTGTTGTCGATCAGGGCCAGGTCTGCGGCCCAGAGCGGTGTGGCAGCCAGAGCCAGTATCAGGAGCATGTAACGCATGGTCAGTTTCCCTTGCCGCCCAGCAATGATCCGAGAGACCCCAGTCCCTGCGTCATGGCGCTGACCGGACTGGTGGTGATGCGGGCCGTGCCGGCCGGGGCGGTGCCGCCGCCTGCCAGCAGGTTGCCCCCGGCCATGGGCGTGGCGATCAGGCTGCCGACGCTGCCCATCTGGCCGGTGAGGATTCCCAGGGGGGAATCGCTGCGACTGGCCGAACCGAGTATCTGGTCAGAAGCAATCAGGGTGGCGACGGGGGCAATCAGGGCCGTGCCGTCGGTACTCTGGGCCAGGTTGGCGTCTGCCGTTACTTGGCCGGGTGCGACCGGCCGGTAGGCGACATGGTCCGGCACATCCCGGGTGATGACGAAATTCTGGTCAGCGGAAGGTAACGTGCTGGCGTTGTCTGCCAGTGCCGGGCCAACGGTGGCCCACAGCAGCAGGCTGCTGCCAATGAAAA
Organism: Laribacter hongkongensis DSM 14985; assembly: GCF_000423285.1. NCBI lineage: Bacteria > Pseudomonadati > Pseudomonadota > Betaproteobacteria > Neisseriales > Aquaspirillaceae > Laribacter > Laribacter hongkongensis. Next base: position 59,263 of record NZ_AUHR01000007.1, on the reverse strand, counting down.
GGGCGGGATGTGTCATGAGCGGACTCTCCGGTGATGGTCCGTTCATTGCACGGGATGTGCCAAATTGGTAACCATATGTTTTTCATGTGATTGTTTTGTTTCTTTGACTTGATGGGGAGGCAGGGTGCTCCATCGGTGAGACAGTCTCCGGGCCTGGTCAAGGAAATGTGGGACGGGTGTCGCAAGATCGGAAACATGGCCTGAGGGCACGCGTACCGGCATGGCGATCAGCGTGGCCGGTGAGAGGACAACCGGCATTTCGGTATGCAAAAAGAATGACTAAAAGCTGCCGGTGCGGGCAGGCACTGCTTTACAATGCGCGCCTGACCGGTAACTGACTGATAGACGTTTTCGATGAATCATTACCCGCATCCCGTACTGGCCCGTGAAGGTTGGCCGTTTATCGTGGCCTCCCTCGCGCTGGCACTGCTTCTGACCTGGGCCGCCGGCTGGTGGTCGGTGCCGTTCTGGCTGATTGCCGTATTTGTCGTGCAGTTTTTCCGCGATCCGGCCCGGACCATTCCGCAGCAGCCCAATGCCGTGCTGTGTCCGGCCGACGGACGCATCGTGGTGGTCGAGCGGGCCGAAGATCCGCAGCTCAAGCGTGAAGCCATCAAGGTGAGCGTGTTCATGAACGTGTTCAACGTGCACTCCAACCGCAGCCCGGTGGACGGCACGGTCATCGCCGTGAACTACCATGCCGGCAGCTTCCTGAATGCCGCACTCGACAAGGCCTCGCTGGAAAACGAGCGCAATGCAGTGTCGGTACGCATGGACAACGGTACCGAGGTGACTTTCGTGCAGATCGCCGGCCTGGTGGCGCGGCGCATCCTCTGCTATGCCAAGGCGGGTGACCGTCTGTCCCGCGGCCAGCGTTACGGTTTCATCCGCTTCGGTTCGCGCGTGGACGTCTACCTGCCGCTCAGTGCTACCGTCAAGGTTGCCATCGGTGATAGAGTGAGCGCGACCGAAACCGTACTGGCCGAACTTGCCGAATAAATGCCGCTGCATGGCTTTGTTGCCGGCCCGGCCAACCATGTCATGACCGAAAAACCACAGAAAATGCCGTTGGCACGGCAGGGAATCTACCTGCTGCCCAACCTCTTTACCCTTGCCGCCCTGTTCGCCGGTTTCTACGCCGTGGTGCAGGGCATGAACAACCAGTTCGAAACCGCTGCCGTGGCAATCTTCATTGCCATGGTGCTCGACGGCATGGACGGCCGCGTGGCGCGGATGACCCACAGCCAGAGTGCATTCGGTGCCGAGTTCGACTCGCTGTCCGACATGGTCAGCTTCGGCGTGGCGCCGGCTCTGGTGGCCTACGAATGGCTGCTGCGCGACTACGGCAAGCTCGGCTGGATGGTGGCATTCATCTACTGTGCCGGCGCCGCACTGCGGCTGGCGCGTTTCAACACCATGCTCGGCGTGACCGACAAGCGCTGGTTTGTCGGCCTGCCCAGTCCGGCCGCGGCAGCCCTGGTTGCCGGTCTGGTCTGGATCGTGCACGCCTATGAGCTCGAAGTGCCGGGCATCGGCATCATCGCCCTGGCGATGACGGCCTTTGCCGGCATTTCCATGGTGACCAACGTGCGCTTCTGGTCGTTCAAGGAAATCAACCCGCGCGCCCGGGCACCGTTTGCCGCCCTGCTGGTGGCGATGATCGCACTGGTGCTGACGGCCTCCACGCCGGCGCTGGTGCTGTTCGGCTTCTTCATCTGCTACGCCGTCTCGGGCTACGTCATGGTGCTGGTGCGCGCCGGTCGTCGCCGGCCGGCTGCGAATGCAGCACCCGCAGTGCCTCCTGCCGGGATCTCGGCTCCTGCCAGGGATGACGGCACGCCGTCAGCCTGACCCTGCTTTCCGTCGCCGGCCTCGTGCCGGCGTTGTCTTTTTCATGATGGCCTGCGTGACTTGTCATGTACCGGTAACACGCGCTTTTTATGCTTGCCATATTGCTTCCGTAAAGAGACTGCCTGCCCATGCCCGCCACCATCCTGCTGGTTGAAGACGAGCCCGCCATCCAGGAACTGATTGCCTTCAACCTGGCGCAGTCCGGCCATCAGGTGTTGCGGGCTGCCAGTGCCGAAGCTGCCCAGACACTGGTCAAGAACGCCTTGCCGGACCTGGTGCTGCTGGACTGGATGCTGCCGGGACAGAGCGGCATCGAATTCGCCCGCCGGCTGCGCAGCGACGAGCGCACCCGCGAAGTACCGATCATCATGCTGACCGCCCGGTCGGACGAGCAGGACAAGATCGCCGGGCTGGAAACCGGCGCTGACGACTACATCACCAAGCCCTTCAGTCCGCGTGAACTCCAGGCCCGCATCAAGGCGGTATTGCGGCGGCGGGCACCGCAGATGACCGATGACGCGGTCGAGGTGCAGGGCCTGCGGCTGGATCCGGCCACCCACCGGGTCGCCGCCGGTGGACAACCGCTGGATCTCGGCCCGACCGAATTCCGCCTGCTGCACTTCTTCATGACCCATCCGGAGCGGGTGCACAGCCGCAGCCAGTTGCTGGACCAGGTCTGGGGCGACCACGTATTCGTCGAAGAGCGGACCGTGGACGTGCACATCCGTCGCCTGCGCTCGGCGCTGGAGCCAAGCGGCCATGACGCGCTGGTGCAGACGGTGCGCGGCACCGGCTACCGCTTTTCGGCACAGGGATAACGCGTGTCGGCTTTTGTGACCCGGTGCACGGCCTGGCTGGCGGTGTTGCTGCTGTTTGCCGTGGCAGCCGGCCTGACCGCCGGGGCGCTGGTGTTCTGGGGCGTGCTGGCCACCGGGCTGGCCGGCTGGCTCGGTTTTCACCTCTATCACATTGCCTTGCTGCTGCGCTGGCTGCGTGCGCCGCGGCCGGAGTGCATTCCCGAAGGCATCGGCAGCTGGCAGCAGGTGTTTTCCGCCCTGTACCGCCAGGCCCGCCAGCAGCAGTTCAACCAGAAAAAGCTGTCGAGCACGCTGGAGCGCTTCATCAATGCCGGCGAGGCCATGCCGGACGGCGTGGTGGTGCTGGACGATAGCGACCGCATCGAGTGGATCAACCCGATGGCGGTCGAGCACCTCGGGCTGGACCGTCAGCGCGATGTCGGCAACCTGATTGCCAACCTGGTGCGCCAGCCCGGTTTTCATGCCTTCCTGACCGCCGAGCAACACAGCCAGCCGCTGATCCTGCACCTGACCCAGCCGCACGAGCTGGTGTTGTCGGTGCAGCTGGTGCCGTTTGACTCCACGCGCAAGCTGCTGCTGTCGCGTGACATCACCCAGCTGGACCGGGTGCAGACCGTGCACCGCGATTTCGTTGCCAACGTGTCGCACGAACTGCGCACTCCGCTGACCGTGATCGGCGGTTTTGTCGAAACGCTGTCCGACATGGAGGCGCCCGGGCCGGACATCCTCCGGCAGTTCCTGCCGCTGATGATGGAGCAGGCGCGGCGCATGCAGGTGCTGGTCGAGGATCTCCTGACCCTGTCGCGGCTGGAAAGCGGTGGCAAGTCGCAGCCGTTCGAGCGCATCGGCATGAGCGAGCTGCTGCACACGCTCAAGGTCGAGGCCGAAGGGCTGAGCCACGGTCGTCACCATGTCGAACTGGCCATCTGCACGCCGTGCGACCTGTGGGGTGCCCCGAACGAACTGCACAGCGCACTGGGTAACCTGGTGTCGAATGCCGTGCGCTACACCCCGGACGGCGGGCGGATCCGCCTGCTGTGGCAGATGCAGGGTGGACGTGCGGTATTCAGTGTCGAAGACAACGGAATCGGCATCGCCCGCGAGCACATTCCGCGGCTGACCGAGCGCTTTTACCGGGTCGACCGCGGCCGCTCGCGCAGCACCGGTGGCACCGGCCTCGGGCTTGCCATTGTCAAGCATATCCTGGCGCGGCATTCCGCCCGGCTGGAGGTGGACAGCGAGCCGGAACGGGGCAGTGTCTTCAGCGCGGTGTTTCCACCCGAGCGCCAGGCAGAACCCAGCAACCATGAGGCTTTGACCGGGGTCGGACCCTCGAAGAAACCTGCCGGATAGGCATGGCGGGACACGCGGCGACGGGTTAGGATGCAGTTCTGTGCATAACAAGAACCCACAGCCCGCCAGCCTTGTACCGGCGACGGGCAAGGACCTCACACGATGAACCGACTCTCTGCCATTCGCCCGTTCGGCCAGCGGATCTGGCTCGACAATCTTTCCCGCGAACTGCTGCAATCCGGCGTACTCGACCGGCTCATCCGTACCGACGGAATTGCCGGCGTGACGTCCAATCCGGCCATTTTCGAAAAGGCCATCCGCCATGATCCGCGCTACCAGACCGATCTGGCCCGCCTGAAGGCCGTGCCGCAGCTGACGGCCGAAGCGCGCTACGAAGCGCTGGTGATTCCCGACATCCAGGTGGCGTGCGACCTGCTGCGCCCGGCCTACGATGCCAGCCATGGTGAAGACGGCTACGTCAGCCTTGAAGTGTCGCCCTTCCTCGCGCATGACGAAGCCGGTACGCTGGCGGCTGCACGCCGCCTGTGGCAGGCGATCGAACGCCCGAACGCCATGATCAAGGTGCCGGCCACGCCCGCCGGCATCGCCGCCCTGCGCGTGCTGATCCGCGAAGGCATCAACGTCAACATCACCCTGCTGTTCTCGGCCCGCCAGGTCGACGCGGTCTGGGATGCCTACATGACCGGCCTGTCCGAGCGTACCGACGCCGGCCAGCCGCTCTACCATGTGCGGGCGGTGGCCAGCTTCTTCCTGTCGCGCGTAGACAGCCTGCTCGACCCGAAACTGCCGGCACCCTTGCAGGGCAAGACGGCCGTCGCACTGGCCCGCTCGGTCTACCAGCGCTACCAGGAACGCTTCCGCGGTGCCGAATTCGCCCCGCTGCGTGCCCTGGGCGCCCAGCCGCAGCGCCTGCTGTGGGCCAGCACCGGCACCAAGAACCCGGCCTACCCGGACGTGCTGTACGTGGAAAGCCTGATCGGACCGGAAACCATCAATACCGTGCCGGACGCCACGCTGGATGCCTTCCGTGACCATGGCGTGGCGGCGGCCACGCTGGTTGCCGATCCGGCCGGAACCGAAGCCCAGCTGGCTGCCGTGGCGGCCGCGGGCATTGACCTGGCCGCCGAAGGCGAGCTGTTGCAGCAGCAGGGACTGGTGCTGTTCGACAAGGCCTACCAGGCGCTGCTCGACCTGACCGCCTGACCATCACCGGCCAGCCTGCACGACCCCGCCATGCGGGGTCGTGGTATTTGCGGCAACGGATTTGATACCGGCATGCAGCCGATGCACCAAGGATGAAACAGAAATGACCCAGGGATTTTTCCTGACCGGCACCGATACCGATGTCGGCAAGACCTACGCCGCCGTGCGGCTGATCCGGCGCTGGCAGGCCGAAGGCCGGCGGGTGGCGGCGATGAAGCCGGTGGCTTCGGGATCGGTCCGGCGGCCGGACGGCGGGCTCGACAACGGTGACGTGAGCGCGCTGATGCAGGCCACCGGCCAGACCGACCGGGCGCTGATGAATCCTTACTGCTTCGAGCCGCCGGTGTCGCCGCATCTGGCTGCCCGCGAAGCCGGTGTCAGCATCGACCTGCTGCGCATCGTGCAGCAGTACCGCGAACTGGCCGCCGGTTGTGACACCGTGCTGGTGGAGGGCGCCGGTGGCTGGCTGGCACCGCTGACCGACGAGCACGACGTGGCGGCACTGGCCGGTGTACTGGGCCTGCCGGTGATCCTGGTGGTCGGCATGCGGCTGGGCTGCGTCAACCACGCGCGGCTGACCGCAGCAGCGATCCTTGCCAGCGGTTGCCGGCTGGCGGGCTGGGTGGCCAACGCGATCGACCCGGACATGGCGCGTTATGCCGACAATCTGGCCTGCCTGACCGAACGCCTGCCGGCCCCGCTGTTGCTGGAAATCCCGCACGGAAGTTGAGCGCGGCTGTCGTCTGCTGCCGTTGCGGGCTTGCGGCAGCCGGCCTCCCCTGCATATACCGGAGTTACCACTCCGTCATGCCGTGATGCGACGGGTCTTGCGAACCCGTCCTTTCATATCCGGGGGAAGCCATGCACCGACTGTCTGCCGTGCCGTTGTCGCTTCTGCTGCTGGGAAGCCGGCCAGCCATGGCCGAATGGCAGCTGAACCTGCAACCGCCGGTCACCGAGCTGGCCGGGCGCATTTTCAACCTGCACAGCCTGCTGCTGCTGATCTGCGCCGGCATTTTCTTCGGCGTGCTCGGCGTGATGTTTTACGCCATCTTCCGCCATCGCAAGGCGGCCGGGCACACGGCACGGCATTTTCATGAAAACCCGTGGGTTGAAGTGCTGTGGACGGTCATTCCCTTCCTGATCCTGATCGGCATCGCCGTGCCGGCCACCCGCATGGTGCTGGCGCAGAAGGACGCTTCCGGGGCCGAGCTCACCATCAAGGCCACCGGTTACCAGTGGAAATGGGGCTACGAATACGTCGGCGAAGGCGTGCAGTTCATGAGCCACCTGGCCACTCCGCGGGCGCAGCTCACCGGCCAGGAGGGCAAGTCGGCGCACTACCTGCTGGAAGTGGACGAGCCGCTGGTGGTGCCGGTCGGGCAGAAGGTGCGCCTGCTGCTGACGGCCAACGATGTCATCCACTCGTGGTGGGTGCCGGCGCTCGGGGTCAAGCAGGATGCCATTCCCGGTTTTGTGCGCGATGCCTGGTTCAAGATTGACCGCCCCGGCATCTATCGCGGCCAGTGCACCGAGCTGTGCGGCAAGGACCACGGCTTCATGCCCATCGTGGTGGATGCCCGGACGCCGAAGGACTACGCCGCCTGGCTGACAGCCCGCAAGCAGGCCGTGGCGGACGATCCGGGCAAGGTATGGACGATGCCGGAACTGCGGGCACGCGGCGAAAAGGTGTTCCAGCAGAACTGCATGGCCTGTCACCAGGCCGACGGGCGCGGCATTCCCGGTTCGTTTCCGGCGCTGGCCGGTTCCCGGATTGCCACCGGTGACCCGGCCGCACACATCGAGATCGTGCTGTACGGCAGCAAGAAGAATCCGGCCATGGCGGCGTTCGGGCGGCAGCTGTCCGATACCGACATCGCTGCCGTGATTACCTACGAGCGCAATGCGTTCGGCAACCAGACCGGCCAGATGATCGAGCCGGCCCGCATCGCCGCTGCCCGCCAGGGCAAGGGCTGACCTGACGGAGGCCGTGATGAGCAGTGTTGTCGATTCCGCGCTGGAACCCCGCCTGACCAGTCATGCCGGGCATCCGCACGGCTGGCGCCGCTGGCTGTTTGCCACCAACCACAAGGACATCGGCACGCTGTACCTGTGGTTTGCGTTTGCCATGTTCCTGTCCGGCGGCGTGATGGCGCTGGCGATCCGGGCCGAGCTGTTCCGGCCGGGCATGCGGCTGCTGGAGCCGGAACTGTTCAACCAGTTCACCACCATGCACGGTCTGGTCATGGTGTTCGGCGCCATCATGCCGGCCTTTACCGGGCTGGCGAACTGGATGATTCCGCTGATGATCGGCGCGCCGGACATGGCGTTTGCCCGCATGAACAACTGGAGCTTCTGGCTGTTGCCGCCGGCTGCGGCGCTGCTGCTGCTGTCGTTTGCCGTGCCGGGCGGCGCGGCGGCAACGGGCTGGACCATGTACGCGCCGCTGTCGACCCAGATGGGCATGGGCATGGACATGACCATCTTTGCCGTCCACATCCTTGGCATCAGCTCGATCATGGGCGCGATCAACATCATCACCACCATCCTCAACCTGCGCGCTCCGGGCATGGGACTGATGCAGATGCCGATGTTCGTGTGGGCCAGCCTGATCACGGCCTACCTCATCATCGCGGTGATGCCGGTACTGGCCGGGGCGGTGACCATGGTGCTGACCGACCGTCATTTCGGCACCCATTTCTTCAATGCCGCCGGAGGGGGGGACCCGGTGCTCTACCAGCATGTTTTCTGGTTCTTCGGTCATCCTGAGGTCTACATCATGGCGTTGCCGGCCTTCGGCATCATCAGCCAGGTCATCCCGACCTTCGCCCGCAAGCCGCTGTTCGGCTATGCCTCGATGGTGTATGCCACTGCCAGCATCGGTATCCTCAGCTTCATGGTGTGGGCGCACCACATGTTCACCACCGGCCTGCCCGCCGTTGCCCAGCTGTTTTTCATGTACGCCACCATGCTGATTGCGGTGCCGACCGGGGTCAAGGTGTTCAACTGGATCGCCACCATGTGGGAAGGCAGCATGACGTTTGAAACGCCGATGCTGTTTGCCATCGGTTTTGTCTGCCTTTTCACCATGGGCGGGCTGTCCGGCGTGGTGCTGTCGGTGGCGGCAGTGGACGTGCAGCTGCATGCAACCTACTACGTGGTGGCGCACTTCCACTACGTGCTGGTGGCGGGGGCGCTCTTCAGCCTGTTTGCCGCGCTGTATTACTGGTTTCCGAAAATGACGGGCCGCATGTATTCGGAGCGCCTGGGCCGGCTGCATTTCTGGTGGTCGCTGGTGTGGTTCAACGTCACCTTTTTCCCCATGCATTTCCTCGGGCTGGCCGGCATGCCGCGGCGTATTCCGGACTATGCCCTGCAATTTACCGGGTTCAACAGCATTGCCACTGTCGGTGCCTTCATGTTCGGGTTCGGCCAGCTGCTGGTGCTGGCCAACATCCTCTGGAGCCTGCGCTACGGTCCGCCGGCCCCGGCAAAACCGTGGGAGGGCGCCGAAACGCTGGAGTGGACCGAACCCAGCCCGGCCCCCTATCACTCGTTTGCCGATCCGCGCGAAGTCGAACACGCCGAATTCGGCCTGAACGGCGTGGTGGTCCGGCGATGAGGCGCGCGCATCGCACCGCCTGGGTCCTGGCGTCGGTGGCGGCGGCGTTCTTTGCCGGCATCGTGCTGCGGCAGTGGCTGTTCGGAGGGCTGGGCGGATGAATGCGGCAACCGAGCGTGCCAACCGTCACCTGCTGGCACGGCTGATGGTGGTGGCCGTCGTGATGTTCGGCTTTGCCTGGGCGCTGATTCCGTTTTACCGGGAAATCTGCGCCGCACTGGGGCTGAACCAGCTGGAAAAACCGGCTGCCGCTCCGGTCAATACCCAGGTGGACTGGTCGCGCACGGTCGGCGTGTCTCTGGATGCCAATCCGCAGCCGGGCTCTCCCCTGCTGCTGGTGCCGATGACACGCGCAGTGACGCTGCATCCGGGCGAACTGGGCCGGGTGGACTACCTGATCGTCAACCAGAGTGCGCATCCCGTCTGGGCGCAGGCGATTCCGGCCTACGTGCCGACCCATGCCGCACAGTGGTTTCACAAGCTGGAGTGTTTCTGTTTCCGCGAGCTGCTGCTGGCACCGGGCGAGCAGCGCAAGCTGCCGGTGGTGTTCGTGGTGGACCGCTCCCTGCCGGCTTCGGTCGGGCAGGTGACGCTGTCGTACCGCGTCATCGAAGTGGCCGGCAGGCAGGCGACCTGAAGATGAAAAGCCTGCTGGCCATCCTGTCGGCGTTTTTCGGGGTGCGGGGCAGCCGTCGGGCCGCGCAGGACAGCCGCGACCTGTCGGTGCGGCAGATTCTGGTCACGGCCATGGTGCTGGCGCTGCTGCTGGTTGCCGGGCTGATCGTGCTCGCCAGTCTGGTGGCGACCTAAGGAGGGGCAGTCATGCAACGCGATCCGGATGTTCCGGCCGGCTATTACGTACCGGCACCCAGCCGCTGGCCGGTCATTGGTGCGGCAGCGCTGTTCCTGATCGGCCTGGGCGCGGCGCTCAGCGTCAATGCGCTGGTGCCGGGCTACTGGACGCTGGCGGCCGGCGTGGCCGTGCTGCTGTGGATGCTGTGGGGCTGGTTCCGCGACGTGATCCGCGAATCGGTGCGCGGCAGCTATGCCCGGCAGGAAGACCAGTCGTTCCGCTGGGGCATGGGCTGGTTCATTTTTTCCGAAATCATGTTTTTCGGCGCGCTGTTCGGTGCGCTGTTCTACGTCCGGGTGATTGCGCTGCCGGATCTGGGCGGCCCGGGGGGCACCGGGCTCTGGGACGGTTTCCGGCCGGACTGGCCTGCCGTCACCGGCCCGGGCGACATCCGGCCCTACCGGCCGATGGCGGCGTGGGGGCTGCCGGCCGTCAATACCCTGATCCTGCTGTCGTCCGGGCTGACACTGACGCTGGCGCATCTGGCCCTGCTGGCCGGCCGGCGCCGCCGGGTGCAGTGGTGCCTGGGCGCAACGGTGCTGCTGGGTGCGTTGTTCCTGGGCCTGCAGGCATGGGAATACCGGCACGCCATGCACGAGATGGGACTGTCGCTGGCATCAGGTGCCTACGGCATGACGTTTTACCTGCTGACCGGTTTTCACGGCCTGCACGTTTTCCTGGGCGCGCTGATCCTGTCGGTGGTGTGGTTGCGGCTGATGCGCGGGCATTTTGACGAGCGCCACCATTTCGCCTTCGAGGCCGCCGCCTGGTACTGGCACTTCGTTGACGTGGTGTGGCTGGTGCTGTTCGTCTGCGTCTACTGGCTGTGATCAGAACGCCCGGTGCGGTGCCCACCAGCCCAGCCCGGCGCCGGTAAATAGCAGCAACAGCAACAGGGCCGACAGACCGACCCGCCACATCAGCCGGCGGGCCAGCCGGTGCGAGCCGGCCGGTTCGAGCAGCAGGGCCAGCAGTCCGGACAGCAGGGTGAACACGATCAGCAGGAGCAAGGCAAGGATGAGGGCAGTCATGACAGGGCATCCCGGAAGGCCGCAACGCCTTGAGTGTAGGCCAGTCCGGCAGCACGGGGGCTGGCGGCTGGTACTGGTCGGGCTGACCGTGGTGTTGTGCTGCGGGCTGGCCGTCTGGCAATGGCAGCGGGCGCAGCAGCAGGCCGGCCTGGCCGCAGCCTGGCAGACCCGGCAACAGGCGCCGGTCCGGCAGGTGGTTTCTGCTCCGGCCGTGCCGGTGGCGGACTGGACCGGACGGCGGGTGGTCCTGCACGGGCAGTGGCATGAGGCTCGCCTGTGGCTCGACAACGTGACCGAAGAAGACCGGCCGGGCCGGCGGCTGTACGGGATTTTCGTGCTGGCAGACGGGCTGGCCGTACTGGTGGAGCGCGGCTTTGTCGGCCGGGGCGAGGCGGCTCCGCCTGTTTCCCTGTCGTCCAGCGTGTCCGGCATCGTGCAGGGCTGGCCCGGTCGGCGGCTGGTGCTGGCCGGGCCGGTGCGGCAGGGCGAGGTCTGGCAGGCGCTGACGCCGGAAGAGGTGATGGCGGTCTGGCCGGTGCGGCTGGCGCCGTGGCTGGTCCGTGAGGGCGCCGGCACGGCCGTGCTGCCTGGGTTGCCGGCCGAGCGGCATCGCGCCTATGCCGTGCAGTGGGCCGTGCTGGCGCTGGTGCTGGCAGCGAGCGGTGTTTTCTGGATACGACGGACGGGGAGACCGGCATGACACGTACTGGCCGTGCGGGCGGACGCCTGCTGTTGCTGGGGCTGCTGGGGCTGTCGGCCTTGCCGGTCCTGCTGGCGACGCTGGCCTACCTGGTCTGGCCGCCGGACGGAGGGCGCAGCTACGGTGAGCTGGTGGCGCAACCCTTGCCGTTTCATCCCTTGCCGGGGCGCTGGCTGCTGGCCCGGCCGCTGGCGGAGCCGCAGTGCGATGCGGCCTGCCGGACCGCCCTGCAACAGGGGCAGCGCATCCGGCGGGCCCAGGGCGAAGACGGGCAGCGGCTGGTGGTGGCCGGACTGGGTCGCCAGCCGGTGAGCGGCGTGCCGGCCGGCGTGACGACGCTGGTGCGCGCCGACTGGCCGGCAGTCTTGCAGGTGCCGGGGCTGGTGCTGATTGATCCGCACGGCAATCTGGTACTGCGTTATCCGCCCGATGCGGAGCCGGAGCGGGTGGCGAAAGAAATCGGACGTGTCCTGAAAACCAACCAGGGGCTCTGAAATGACGGCAATACGGCGTTGGGCGCGGCTGGCCTGCCTGCTGGCGATGATCGTGGTGCCGCTGGGGGCTTATGTACGGCTGTCGGATGCCGGTCTGGGCTGCCCGGACTGGCCGGGCTGTTATGGCCATCTGGCCGTGCCGGACCAGCCGCACGAGCAGGCGGCGGCTGCCCGGGCATTTCCGGGGCTGCCGCTGGATGCCGGCAAGGCGGCCAAGGAGATGCTGCACCGCTATCTGGCCGGAGGGCTGGGATTCATGATTGCCGGGGTGGCCTGGCTTGACTGGCGGCGTGCCCGCCGCCGGGGCGAGGCCGGCTGGCGGGCAAGCCAGACGCTGGTGCTGGTGGTGACGGGGCAGGCGCTCCTGGGCATGTGGACGGTGACGCTGCTGCTGAAGCCGGCCATCGTCACCCTGCACCTGCTGGGCGGCATGCTGGTCCTGAGCCTGCTGGCGTGGCTGGGCTGGCGCGATGGCCGGCCGGTCGGGCCAGTGTCGAAGCGGGAACGCCGGCTGGCATGGCTGGCCGTGGCCGTGGTGGGGGGGCAGGTGGTGCTGGGCGGCTGGGTCAGCAGCAACTATGCCGGACTGGCGTGCGGTACCGGCGTGCCGCAGTGTCGTGGTCAGTGGTGGCCGGACGACATGCGGTTTGCCGACAGCTTTCACCTGTGGCGCGAACTGGGACAGACCGCGGACGGCGCGATGCTGGATCTGGCGCACCTGACGGCCATTCACTGGCTGCACCGGCTGGGGGCGCTGGCCGTGGTCCTGCTGGGCAGTGTGTGGATCCGGCATTTGTGGCAAAGGACGGAGCGACGGCCGTTTGCCCTGTGGCTGGCGGTCTTGCTGCTGGGGCAGGTGGCTTTGGGGGTGCTGAACGTGGTGTGGCAGTTGCCCCTGCCATTGGCCGTGGCGCACAACCTGGTCGGGGCCCTGCTGTTTGCCAGCGTGTTCTGGCAGGCCTTGCAGTGGCAGACCGCCGGCCAGCAGGTACTGCGTGCACGCCGGCTGGCGGTGATTCCGGATTTTGCACGGTGATGGTCAGGTTGCGGTCTTGCCTGGTGCATGACTGCATGGACGGCCGGTAACAAGGCGTTTTCCGGTGCAGGTGATGCGGCGGGGGAACAGGGCCGGCGAGGCATTGTCCTGGCTGGCAGGTGTGCAGTTGGATTGTGTGGAGGAGCTTGTCATGGCCAGCGTTCCGTTGTCGTCTTCGGGGGTTCCGCTACGGGCGGTGGTGGCCGGGTTGTGGTCACTGACCAAACCGCGGGTGGTGGCGCTGATCGTGTTCTGCGCTGCCATCGGTTATGTGCTGGCGGTGCCGGGATGGCCGGCGGCCGGGCCTCTGCTGCTGGCCATGACGGGTATTGCGGCAGTGGCGGGCGGTGCGGCGGCGGTGAACTGTCTGGTGGAGCGCACCATTGATGCCCGCATGGGACGCACGCGCCGGCGGGCGCTGGTGGTGGGGGTGGTCTCGCCGCGGCTGGCGCTGGCTGCAGCGCTGGGGCTGACTGGTGCCGGGCTGCTGTTGCTGTGGTTCGGCTGCAATCCGTTGACGGCGGTGCTGACGCTGTTGACGTTTTTTGGCTATGCCATCGTTTATACCCTGTGGCTGAAGCCGGCCACGCCGCAGAACATCGTGATCGGCGGCGCCAGCGGGGCCATGCCGCCGGTACTGGGCTGGGCGGCGGCAACCGGCGACACCGGGGTACTGGCCTGGCTGCTGTTCGCCCTGATCTTTGTCTGGACGCCGCCACACTTCTGGGCACTGGCGCTTTACCGGCGGGCCGACTATGCCGCTGCCGGCCTGCCGATGCTGCCGGTGACGCACGGGGAGCAGTTCACGACCCGGGCAATCGTGTTGTACAGCTGGCTGTTGCTGGCGGTCAGCCTGCTGCCGGCTGCGCTGGGGCTGGCCGGCTGGTGCTATCTGCTGGCTGCGCTGGGGCTGGGTGCGCGCTTTGTCTGCCTTGCACAGTCCATGCATCGTGGTTATTCTCCCAGCGTTTCGCGCGCAGTATTTGTTTACTCCATCCGGTATTTGTCCGGGATCTTTGCTGCGCTGTTGTTTGACCATTACGTCTTCTGGCCCCTGGCCTGAGCTTCGCGCCATGCGGGGCCTTCCTCACGATGACACACCTGTTGCGCGCCCTGACTGTCGCGTTGTTCGGTTTGATGCTGGCCGCCTGTTCTCCGCAACCGGGGGCCGCCGGGCCGTCCTTTGCTGCCACCGACGTGACCGGTGCCGGTTACGCGCAGGCGCTGACGCTGGATGGCACAGATGGCCGTCCGCGTTCCCTGGCCGATTTCCGGGGCAAGGCCGTGGTGGTGTTCTTCGGCTATACCCATTGCCCGGACGTCTGTCCGACCACGCTGTCCGAGCTGTCGCAGGCCATGCGCGACATGGGGCCGCTCGCCGACCAGGTGCAGGTACTGTTCGTGTCGGTTGATCCGCAGCGCGATACGCCGGAGCTGCTGCACAGCTATGTCACCGGCTTTGACCGGCGGTTTGCCGCGCTGACGGGATCTGCCGAAGCGATTGCCAGGACTGCCCGTGCCTACAAGGTGGTGTACCAGCAGGTTGCCGGGCCGGTTCCGGCCGATTACACCATCGACCACAGCGCCGGTGCCTATCTTTACGATCCGGCCGGCAGCCTGCGCGTGTATGTGCCGTACGGCAGTGGTGCTGCCGTATTCCGTCATGACCTGACCGTGCTGCTGGGACAGACTCCGCCGCCGTTGACCGCCACGAAGGCCCAATGAACGAGACCTTTTCTGTGACCGACCTTTCCTCTGACCAGGATCCGGCTGTCCCGCACGGGAGCCACAGTGCGCCATTGCCGTCTTCCGAGGACCTGGCCAAGTATGCAATGACCTCGCCGCTGGAGATCGGCCAGCACCTCAAGCGGATCATTTCTGCCAACGTGCTGGTGACGGTATTCTCCAACCACGGCAAGAGCTTCATCCTGACCAAACTCCTGGCCATCGACCTGAAATCGGGCCGTTTTGCCTTCGATGCCGGCAGCAGCGATGACGCCAACCGCCAGTTGCTCAAGAGCGAGCGCAACGTGTTCGTCTGTACCCCGGACGGCATCAAGACCCAGTTCGTCACCGGACCGGTGCAGTCGTTCATCTATGACGGTGCGCCGGCCTTTCTGGCCAGGCTGCCTCCGGAAGTGGTGAAGTTGCAGCGGCGCGAATATTTCCGCATCCAGACCCCGATTGCCAACCCGGTGGTGTGCCGGGTGCATGACTACCCGAACCCGGACGGCAGTGCCGGCATCGTGCTGCCGATTTACGACATCAGTCTTGGCGGCATGTCCCTCGTCCTGCCGGGTGAAATTCCCGGGATGGAACTCGGCAAGATTTTCCGGGACTGCTCGATCGACCTGCGGCAGGTGGGATCGCTGCCGGTGGAAATCGAAGTCCGCAACAAGCTGGTCATGCAGCAGAAAAACGGCCATGAACAACGCCGGATCGGCTGCCAGTTTGTCAACCAGAACAGTCGTGTGCAGAACCAGCTGCAACGCTATATCGCCCAGCTCGAGCGCGAGCGCCGTACCTTGCTGGATTAGTAGGAAGCCGTATGTTGACCATTGCCCTGTCCAAGGGACGCATTTTTGACGAAACCCTGCCGCTGCTGGCTGCCGCCGGTATCGAACCGCTGGAAAACCCCGAATCGTCGCGCAAGCTGGTGATCGGTACCAACCTGCCCGAGGTGCGCCTGATCATCGTGCGCGCCAGCGACGTACCGACCTATGTGCAGCACGGTGCTGCCGATCTGGGCATCGCCGGACGCGACGTGCTGATCGAGCATGGCGGAGCCGGCCTGTACCAGCCGCTGGACCTGGAAATCGCCCGTTGCCGCATGATGGTGGCCGTGCGCGAAGGCTTTGACTACGGGCATGCCGTACAGCAGGGTGCCCGCCTGCGCGTGGCGACCAAGTACCCGCACATTGCCCGCGAGCACTTCTCCAGAAAGGGCGTGCACGTCGACATCATCAAGCTCTACGGCTCGATGGAACTGGCGCCGCTGGTCGGCCTGGCCGATGCGATCGTCGATCTGGTGTCGACCGGCAACACCCTGCGCGCCAACCAGCTGGTGGCGGTCGAGCACATCGAGGACATCAGCTCGCGGCTGGTGGTGAACCTCGCCGCCCTCAAGCTCAAGCACGAGCGCATCCGTCCCCTGCTCGACGCTTTTGCCGCCACCGTGGCGGCCTGACCATCATGTGGGAAAGCCTGGTTTCCATTACCGTGATCGCCGCACTGGCGATGATGAGCCCCGGCCCGGATTTCATTCTGGTGCTGAAAAATGCAGCCCGGCTGCCCCGGCGCGAGGCGCTGGCAACCACGCTGGGCATCAATCTGGGCGTGGCCGTGCACATGAGTTACTGCGTGGCCGGCATCGCGTTCATCATTGCCACCACGCCGTGGCTGTTTTCGTTGCTGAAATATGCCGGCGCCGGCTACCTGATCTGGATCGGCGTGCAGGCTCTGCTGAGCCGTGGCGGCATGGTCCAGGTGCAGGAAAACGGCCAGGAGTTTGCCTCGATCGGCGTCTGGCGCGCCTTCAGCCAGGGGCTGGCGTGCAACCTGCTCAACCCCAAGGCCACCCTGTTTTTCTTCAGCGTGTTTACCCAGCTGATCGACCCGGCCTCCAGCCTGAGCCAGAAGGCGCTGATCGGCGGCATCATCTTCATCCAGGGTGTGCTCTACTGGCCGCTGGTGGTGCTGGCATTGCAGCACCCGCGCGTGATCCGGGCCATCCGGCGCGTCCAGCGGTCGGTGGACCGGCTGCTGGGCGGCCTGCTGCTGGCGCTGGGCATCAAGGTAGCGCTGTCCTGAATCCGTTATTGCAAGGTGCATTATGACTGTTCGTCGACTTTCCACCCGTAGCGCCGGCTTTGCCGACGCGCTGGCCTCGCTGCTGGCATTCGAATCCGCCCAGGACCCGGCTGTTGATACCGCCGTGGCCGGCATTGTCGAAGACGTGAAACAGCGTGGCGATGCTGCTCTGGTGGAATATACCCACTGCTTTGACCGCTTTGAGGTGGCCAGTGCCGCGGCGCTGGAACTGACCCGCGACGAGCTCAGGAGTGCGTTCGACCGCCTGCCGTCTGCCACCCGAGAAGCATTGCAGGCCGCAGCCGAACGGGTGCGCCGCTATCACGAAAAGCAGCTGGCCGGTTCGTGGTCCTACACCGAAGCCGACGGCACCGTGCTGGGCCAGCAGGTGACGCCGCTGGACCGCGTCGGCATCTACGTGCCGGGCGGCAAGGCCGCCTATCCGTCGTCGGTGCTGATGAACGCCCTGCCCGCGCACGTGGCCGGCGTCGAAGAGATCATCATGGTGGTGCCGACACCCGGCGGCGAGCGCAACGACCTCGTGCTGGCCGCCGCCTATATCGCCGGCGTCAGCCGCGCCTTCACCGTCGGCGGCGCACAGGCCGTGGCGGCACTGGCTTACGGCACGGCCACCATCCCGGCCGTGGACAAGATCACCGGACCGGGCAACGCCTATGTCGCCGCCGCCAAGCGCCGGGTGTTCGGCGTGGTGGGCATCGACATGGTGGCCGGCCCGTCGGAAATCCTCGTGGTGTGCGACGGCAGCACCGATCCGGACTGGATTGCCATGGACCTGTTCAGCCAGGCCGAGCACGACGAAATCGCCCAGGCAATCCTGCTCTGCCCGGATGCCGCCTACCTTGACCGGGTGCAGGCCAGCATCGACCGGTTGCTGCCCGGCATGCCGCGGCGCGCCATCATCGAAGCCAGCCTGCGCAACCGCGGTGCCCTGATTGAAGTGGCCGACCTGGCCGAAGCGTGTGCCATTGCCAACCAGATTGCCCCCGAGCACCTCGAGCTGTCGGTGGCCGACCCCGATGCCTGGCTGCCGCAGCTGCGCCATGCCGGCGCCATCTTCATTGGCCGTTTCACCTCGGAAAGCCTCGGTGATTACTGTGCCGGTCCCAACCACGTGCTGCCGACCAGCCGCACGGCCCGCTTTGCCAGTCCGCTGGGCGTGTACGACTTCCAGAAGCGCAGCAGCCTGATCCGGGTGTCGCAGGACGGCGCCCGGGCACTGGGCCGGATTGCCAGCGTGCTGGCACACGGCGAAGGACTGACGGCGCACGCCCGTTCGGCCGAATACCGGATGGAGGAATGACCATGGCTGCAACCGACTGGGTCCGTCCCGAAATTGCCGAGCTGTCGGCCTACCACGTGGCACCGGCGCGCGACATGCGCAAGCTCGACGCAATGGAAAACCCGTATGAACTGCCGGCTGCCCTGCGCGACGAACTGGCGCAGGAGTTGGCGCAGGCCGCGCTCAACCGTTATCCGGATCCGTCCGGCGGCGGACTGAAAGAAGAGCTGGCCGCCGCTTTTGGCGTGCCGGCCGGCATGCCGCTGCTCCTTGGCAACGGTTCGGACGAAATCATCACGCTGATCACCCAGACGCTGGCCCGGCCAGGCGCCACCGTGCTGTCGGTCGAGCCGGCTTTTGTCATGTACCGCATGAACGCCGTGTTCAGCGGCATGCGTTACGTCAGCGTGCCGCTGACCGACGAGTTTGCGCTGGACCTGCCGGCCATGCTGGCCGCCATCGAGGCGCATCAGCCGGCCGTGGTGTTCGTGGCGTATCCGAACAACCCGACCGGGCCGCGTTTTGCCCGCGACGAGGTGATCCGTATCATCGAGGCGGCACCGGGGCTGGTGGTGGTCGACGAAGCGTACGCCGCCTTTGCCGACGACAGCTTCCTCCCGGACGTGGGGCGCTGGCCCAACCTCGTGGTGATGCGCACGCTGTCCAAGCTGGGACTCGCCGGCATCCGGCTCGGCTTTGCCGCCGGTACGCCGGAGTGGATCAGCCAGCTCGACAAGGTGCGTCCGCCCTACAACGTCAACCTGCTGACGCAGGTGACGGCGCGCTTTGCCCTGCGCCATCTGGAGGTGTTTGCCGCGCAGGCCGCAACGCTGTGCCAGGAGCGCGGCCGGCTGCTGGCGGCCCTGCTGGAGCTGCCCAACGTACGGGTCTGGCCAAGCGAGGCCAACTTCCTGACGTTGCGCCTGCCGGATGCGCGCGCGGCCTTTGCCGCGCTGCAATCGGCCGGCATCCTGGTCAAGAACCTGCACGGGGTGCATCCCCTGCTCGATAACTGCCTGCGGCTGACCATCGGTACGCCGGACGACAATGCCGCCATGCTGGCGGTGCTTTCCTCGATGAAATCCTGACATGCGCCAAGCCACCGTTACCCGCAACACGCTGGAAACCCGGATTACCGTCAGCCTGAACCTCGACGGCAGCGGGCAGGCCCGCTTTGATACCGGCGTGCCGTTCCTGGAACACATGCTCGACCAGATTGCCCGCCATGGCCTGATCGACCTCGACATCACCGCGCAGGGCGACCTGCACATCGATGCCCACCACACGGTCGAGGATCTCGGCATCACGCTGGGACAGGCGTTTGCCCGTGCCATCGGCGACAAGAAAGGCATCCGCCGTTACGGTCATGCCTATGTGCCGCTGGACGAGGCGCTGTCGCGCGTGGTGCTTGACCTCTCCGGCCGGCCGGGGCTGGAATACCACGTCGACTATACCCGCGCCACCATCGGCAGCTTTGATGTCGACCTGTTTTCCGAGTTCTTCCACGGCTTCGTCAACCATGCCATGGTGACCCTGCACATCGATAACTTGCGCGGCATCAACAGCCATCATCAGGCAGAGACTATCTTCAAGGCTTTCGGCCGGGCGCTGCGGATGGCCGTGGAGCCAGACCCGCGCATGGCCGGTGTCACCCCGTCGACCAAAGGAACCCTGACTGCATGAGTGCCAGCAACCGTATCGCCGTGGTGGATTACGGCATGGGCAACCTGCGTTCGGTCGTGCAGGCGCTGGGCCATGTGGCCGGCCGCCGTGCCGAAGTGATGCTGACCTCCGATCCGGCCGTTGTGTCCGCCGCTGACCGGGTGGTGTTTCCCGGCCAGGGCGCCATGCGTGACTGCATGGCGGAGCTTGCGGCCTCGGGCCTGCGGCAGGCTGTGCTGGACGCTGCACGCAGCAAGCCGTTTTTCGGCATCTGCGTAGGTGCCCAGCTGTTGCTCGAGCACAGCGAGGAAGGCGATACCCCGGCGCTGGGATTTTTCCCGGGCAACGTGCGCCGCTTTGCCAGTGGCCAGACCACGGCCGACGGTGCGCGCCTGAAAGTGCCGCACATGGGCTGGAACGAAGTCCGCCAGGTCCGTCCGCACCCGCTGTTTGCCGGCGTGGACGATGCGGCCCGTTTCTATTTCGTACACAGTTATTACATGGCTCCGGCCCGTGCGGAACTGGCGCTGGGCCTGACGGATTATCCGCAACCCTTTGCCAGCGTCATCGGTGGCGGCAACGTGTTTGCCACCCAGTTCCATCCGGAGAAAAGCACTGATGCCGGTTTGCAGCTGCTGAGGAATTTTGTCGACTGGGACGGCCAGGCGGGCTGACCGCCCGACCGGTCCGACAACGATTGCGGGCGCAGGGCGCCCGGCGGGCGAGGCGATCCGGGGTCCGGCGCCGCGCCGGTCTTTTGAAACCGCGACCCCGGTTTTTCATCCATATCGCTGCCATGCTGCTCATTCCCGCCATCGACCTGAAAGACGGTCAGTGTGTTCGTCTGCGCCAGGGGTTGATGGAGGACGCCACGGTGTTCTCCGACAACCCGGTTGAAGTTGCCCGCCTCTGGCGCGACCAGGGTGCCCGCCGCCTGCACCTTGTCGACCTCAACGGCGCCTTTGCCGGCAAACCGAAAAACCTCGGCGTGATCCGCTCCATCCTCAAGGAGGTGGCGGACGACCTTCCAGTACAACTGGGGGGCGGCATCCGTGACCTCGACACCATCGAGCTGTACCTCGACGCCGGCCTGTCCTACGTCATCATCGGTACCGCCGCCGTCAAGACGCCGGGCTTCCTGCGCGATGCCTGCGACGCGTTTCCGGGACAGGTGATCGTCGGGCTGGATGCCAAGGACGGCAACGTCGCCATCGACGGCTGGGCCAGGCTGACCGGCCAGAACGTGATCGATCTTGCCTGCCGCTTCCAGGACTATGGTGCGGCCGAGGTCATCTATACCGACATCGGCCGCGACGGCATGCTGTCCGGCGTCAACGTCGAGGCGACCGTCAAGCTGGCGCAGGCCCTGTCGATTCCGGTGATCGCCTCGGGCGGCCTGACCAACCTCGACGACGTGCGCGCCCTGTGTGCCGTCGAAAGCGAGGGGGTGACCGGTGCCATTACCGGCCGGGCCATCTACGAAGGCACGCTCGACTTCCAGGCGGCACAGGCGCTGGCTGACCAGCTGTCGTCCGCCGAGGTCTGATGCCGGCGGCCTGCTGCCGGTTCCGGGGCAGTCCGGTAGCCGGGCGATGATGCTGCTTGCCAAGGCCGGGCTCGGCACACTGGCCGTGCTGCTGATCGCCTGGCTGTCGAAAAGCCGGCACTATTACCTCGCCGGGCTGGTACCGTTGTTTCCGACTTTTGCCCTGATCGCGCACGCCGTGGTCGGGGGTGAGCGCGGAGCCGCGGCGCTGAAGGCCACCGCCCTGTTCGGTCTGGCGGCACTGGTGCCGTATGCCGGCTATCTGCTGGCCGTCTGGCTGCTGGCCGGCCGGTTGTCCCTGCTGCCGGTGCTGCTGGCAGCCACGGTCGTCTGGCTGGTGCTGGCCTGGTGCCTCGTGGCCGGCTGGAGCCGGCTGATGGCCTGATCCCTGATCCTGTTTCCTGTCTGAAAGAAGTACATGCTCGCCAAACGCATCATTCCCTGCCTCGACGTGACCGCCGGCCGCGTGGTGAAAGGCGTCAATTTCGTCGGTCTGCGCGATGCCGGTGACCCGGTCGAGATCGCCCGCCGCTACAACGAGCAGGGTGCCGACGAGCTGACCTTCCTCGACATCACGGCCAGTTCCGACGCCCGTGACATCATCCTGCACGTGATCGAAGCGGTGGCCGAGCAGGTGTTCATCCCCCTGACCGTCGGGGGGGGCGTGCGGCAGGTCGAGGATGTGCGCCGGCTGCTGAACGCCGGAGCCGACAAGGTGTCGATCAATACGTCGGCAGTCACCCATCCGGAGCTGGTGGCCGAGGCGGCCGGACGTTTTGGCTCGCAGGCCATCGTGGTGGCGGTGGATGCCAAGGCGGTGACGCCGGACAACGACCGCTGGGAAGTCTTCACCCACGGCGGACGCAAGCCGACCGGGCTGGATGCGGTGGAATGGGCGCGCAAGATGCAGGAACTGGGGGCGGGCGAGATCCTACTTACTTCGATGGATCGCGATGGCACCCGGATAGGGTTTAATCTAGCGCTGACGCGCGCCGTGAGCGATGCCGTGGATATCCCGGTGATTGCCTCGGGGGGCGTCGGCAACCTGCAGCACCTGGTTGACGGTATCAAGGAGGGACATGCCGACGCCGTACTGGCGGCGAGCATTTTCCACTTTGGCGACTACACCGTGCGGCAGGCCAAGGAACTCATGCAATCCCAAGGAATCGAGGTGCGACTGTGAGCAATACCCACCCGCAAGACTGGCTGGAACTCGTTCACTGGAACGAGCAGGGACTCGTCAACGTTATCGCCCAGGACGCTGCCAGTGGCCGCATCCTGATGGTGGCGTGGATGAACCGCGAGGCGCTCGAGCTGACAGCCGACACGCATGTCGCGCACTACTGGAGCCGTTCGCGCAACCGCCTGTGGCAAAAGGGAGAAGAATCCGGTCACCGGCAGACCGTGCGCGACATCCGTCTGGACTGCGACGGTGATGCCGTGCTGCTGACGGTCGAACAGACCGGCGGCGTGGCCTGCCACACCGGGCGCGAATCCTGTTTTTACCGCCGGCTGGAAAAGGGCGGCTGGCACGTGGTCGAGCCGGTACTCAAAAATCCGGCAGACGTGTACGGTCATCCGACCAAGGCATCCTGAGCCCCTGCCCCCCGCGACGAGCGGGGGCAGGGTACACTTGACGGCGCTTTTCCCATTCCAACCGCGAGGCCGACCATGATCCAGTCCGACGTGCTGTACAGCATTGCCGATACCCTTGAGGCGCGCAAAAGCGCGGCTTCCAGTTCGTCCTATGTCGCCAGCCTGTTCCAGAAGGGCGAAGACGCGATCCTGAAAAAGGTCGCCGAAGAGTCGGCCGAAGTGCTGATGGCCTCCAAGGACGGTGACAAGCTGCACCTGGTACGCGAAACGGCCGACCTGTGGTTCCATTCGCTCGTGCTGCTGGCCTACCACAACCTGCGCCCGGAAGACGTGCTGGCCGAACTCAAGCGCCGCGAAGGCATCTCCGGACACGACGAAAAAGCCTCGCGGCAAACTTCCTGAACTTCTCTGCCTGCATCGCAAGGACCGCACCGCATGAGTGACTGCATCTTCTGCAAGATCGCCGCTGGCGACATCCCGGCCACCCTGGCCTATCAGGACGACCAGTGCGTCGCGTTTCACGACATCCAGCCCAAGGCACCGGTGCACCTGCTGGTGATTCCGCACCGTCACATTGCCTCCCTGCTGGAGGTCGAGGCAGCCGATGCTCCGTTGCTGGGACATCTGCTGGCCGTGGCGGCCCGGCTGGCGCGCGAGCACGGACTGACTGCCGGTTACAAGACCCAGATCAACACCGGGCATGCCGGCGGGCAGGAAGTTTTCCACTTGCACATCCACGTACTCGGTCAACCGCAGTAAAATCCGCCACGTTTTCCGCCGTTCCGGCCAGCTCCGGCTGGCCAAGTCGTACAGAAAGATAAAATCATGGGTTCTTTCAGCATTTGGCATTGGGTCATTGTTCTGGTGGTGGTCGTGCTGATTTTCGGCACCAAGAAGCTGCGTAACGTCGGCCAGGATCTGGGCGGCGCCGTCAAGGGGTTCAAGGAAGGCATGAAGAGCGAGGGCGAAGACGCCGCCCAGACACCGCCGGCTGCCCAGAAAGAAGGCGGCCGGGTGATCGACGCCGAGCCGGCTGACAAGAAGTAACCGTGTTCGACATCAGCTTTGGCGAGATGCTGTTGATCGGCATCGTCGCCCTCGTGGTTATCGGGCCGGAAAAGCTGCCCTCGGTGGCCCGCACGCTCGGGGCACTGGTCGGGCGCATGCAGCGTTACGTCAATGACGTGAAGGCCGACATCCAGCGCGAAACCAGCATGAGCGAGCTCAAGCAGCTCGGGGCCGAGGTCACCAGTGCCGCACAGAACCTGCGGGACAGTGTGACCCGGCAGGTCGATGAAGTGCAGGCATCCGTCGAATCGGTCCGCCAGGACCTGACCGAACCGGTGGCCGAAGCCGGTCAGGCCGTGCAGGACGCTGTCACGGCTACGGCCGACGAGCTGGCGGCTGCCACCGAGGCCGCCCGGGCCGCCGTGGCACCGGATGCCGTACCGGCTGACGGGGATGCGCCCGCCCGCAGCGAAGAACAGCTTGACCTCTTCGAGGCCCGGCCGCAGGCCGGAACGCCCCCTCCGGCGGCTGCCGGCGACACCAAACCGCAGACTTCCGCATGACCGAACAACCTCTTGTGGCGCACCTGATCGAGCTGCGCCAGCGGCTCGTCCGCGCCATCATCGGCATCGTCGTCATCTTCGTGGTGCTGTTTCACTGGTCGGGCGACATTTACGCCCTGCTGGCCAAGCCGATGATGGACGTGCTGCCTGCCGGCACCAACATGATTGCCACCGACGTCACCACGCCGTTCTTCGTACCGATGAAGGTGACCATGATGGTGGCGTTCGTGCTGGCGCTGCCCAACACGCTGTACCAGATCTGGGCCTTTATCGCGCCAGGGCTCTACAGCCACGAAAAGCGCCTGATCGTGCCGGTCATGGCTTCGTCGATCCTGCTGTTCGTGCTCGGCATGGCCTTTGCCTATTTCCTCGTCTTTCCGGTGGTCTTCGGCTTCATGACCGCAGTGACGCCGACCGGGGTGTCGATGATGACCGACATCGACAAGTACCTGTCGTTCGTCCTCGGCATGTTCCTCGCCTTCGGCATCACCTTTGAGGTGCCGGTCATCGTGGTGCTGCTGACCCGGTTTGGCGTGCTGACGGTCGAAAAGCTGCGGCAGGGCCGGCCGTACGTGATCGTGGGCGCCTTCATCGTGGCGGCCATCGTGACGCCGCCGGACGTGCTGAGCCAGATCATGCTCGCCGTGCCGCTGTGGCTGCTGTACGAATTCGGCATCATCTTGTCAGTCTGGCTGGGCAAGGGCCAGTCCAGGGCCGGAGCCGAGGATACGCCGGCATGAACCGGGTAACCCTGCTGCACTGGAGTGCCATCACCAGCCTGATCGCGCTGATCCTGCTGACGCTGGCGTGGGAGCTGTGGCTGGCTCCGCTGCGCGAGGGCGGCAGCTTGCTGGCGCTCAAGGCCGTACTGCTGCTGCTGCCGCTGTTCGGCGTGCTGCGCGGCCGGGTGTATACCTACCAGTGGGCCAGCATGGCGATCCTGTTCTTCTTTGCCGAAGGCGTCATGCGGGCGTGGGCGGATCTTGATCCCCTGTCGCGCCTGTGTGCATGGGGCGAAATCCTGCTGTGTCTGGTGTTTTTCGCCAGCGCAGTGTTCTATGCAAAGTACGCCCGGCTGGCCGGAGTGCCGGTGCGCTGACGGCCAGGGCAGTTTCCGCAAGCGGTTCCAGCCGGCGATGACCTTTCAGTCATCGCCGGTTTGCTGTCGGGCCTGCCAGGCCTGCCACGCTGCCGTGGCCCGCTGGCCGGTGGCGCAGAAAGCCAGCACCGGGCGCGGTGCATTTGCCAGTGCCCGTTCCAGCCGGACTACATCGGCGGGCTGCATGGCGTGTGGCACGACCGGAATGTAGAAGCTCTGCATGCCGGCCTTGGCCAGTTCTTCATGGCGTGGCTGGGCTGCGCCGCCCTCACCGTCGGGACGGTGGTTGATCAGGGTGCGGAAGCCTTGGGCTGCCAGACCGGGCAGGTCGGCCGGCGTGACCTGCGGAGCAACGGCGTAGTCGTCCGCCAGAGCAGTGATGGAAAGCCCCATGGACCGAAACCTCGAAAACGGATGACAGGTTTCCGGTATAGGCGGCGTTCGTCATGCCGGGCGGTTTACCCGACCGGCGCAGGGGCTGGCAGGTTGAGCGCAGCGCGGGCATTGGCGCTGGTTGCTTCGGCCACTTCCTCGATGCTGATGCCGCGCAGGCTGGCCAGTTCGGCAGCGTAGCGGGCGATGAAGGCCGGTTCGCTGCGCGGAGCCCAGGCGGGTGGAATGTCGGGCGCGTCGGTTTCCAGCACGATGCTGTCCAGCGGCAGGCTGGCGGCCAGCCGCCGGATTCGCTGGCTGCCGGAGTAGGTCATGGCGCCGCCAAAGCCGAGCTTGAACCCTTGGCGGATCAGGGCCTGAGCCTGTTCCGTGCTGCCGTTGAAAGCATGGGCAATGCCGCGCCCGATGCGCTGCTGGCGCAGGCATTTCAGCACTCGGTCAACCGAGCGGCGCACGTGCAGGATGACCGGCAGGTCATGGCGGCGGGCAAGCCGCAGCTGCTCGGTCAGCAGGTATTCCTGCCGGGCCGGGTCCAGCTCCGGCAGATGGAAGTCCAGTCCGATTTCGCCGACGGCACACGGCTGCTCGCGGGCCAGCCATTCGTCGAGCCGGTCGAGGTCGGCGGGCTGGTGTTGCAGCAGATACACCGGATGCAGGCCGAATGCCACGGCACAGCCATGCTGCTCACGCATGGCCCGGACCCGGGAAAATCCTGCACAGGTGATGGCGGGCACTACCAGTTGCCGGATGCCGGCTGCGCGGGCGGCTGCGGCGACCTGGTCGCGGTCGGCGTCAAATTCCCTGGCATCCAGATGGCAGTGGGTATCGATGAAGTCCATGCCTGCCAGTGTAGCCCGTGGCTTACTGCGCCGGGCGGGCAGGTAGGACGGCGGCCGTGGTGACTGGCGGTGGTGCGGGGCGCTGGAGCGGTGCCACCGGTGGTGGTGGCGTGCGGCGTACGGTTTTTTTCTCGGTACGGACGCGGTCCAGACCGGAATGATAGGGCGATGGCTTGGCTGCCTGGGCGCCGGGTGTGGCCAGACCGGCAGCAACCAGCAGGGCGAGCAGCATGTTGGACATGGCAGGACTCCGGACAGGGCGACAGCCGCCGGAATGTCATGGCTCCGGCGAGGATGGACGGATTATTCCTGCCGGAGCGGCCGGTCTGCCAGCGGCAAAATGTCGGCGGATGTAACGTCGCGTAGCGCCCGGTCGCTGGTCGTGTGCGGTCCTTGTTCCAGGAGATGCGTCTTTCGGCCGGTTCCAGCGGTCACGCCAGCTCTGCTGGCATCATGCCGGGCCGGGGAGTACCGGAGAGGAGATGATCCGCGCCGGTACGGAGCGTACCGGGCGATCCGGTGTTGCGGCCAGGGGCATTGCACGGCCGGCCGGTCAGGCTGCCGGGGGCAATGTCAGTGGCGAAGGCCAGCTCAGGGTCAGGCGCGCGCCGCCCAGCTCCGGTGCTTCGTCGATCCGTACTTCACCCCGGTGCCAGTGCATGATGCGGGTGACGATCGCCAGCCCCAGTCCGTAGCCGCCGGTCTTGCGGTTGCGCGAAGCATCGAGCCGGGTAAAGGGCTTGAGGACCTGCTCACGGCTGTCGGCCGGAATGCCCGGACCATCATCGTCGATGTGCAGGACGACCTGGCCGTCCTGCCACAGGGCCGTCAGGGCCACCTGCCCGCCCGCGTGGCGGCGGGCGTTGACCAGCAGGTTGCTGACCGCCCGCCCCAGATAGTAGGGATCACCCAGTACCTGTGCCGTAGGGGCGAGGTCGCAGTGGAATACGACCGGATGCTCACCCCAGTCAAAGCCGCCCAGGATTTCCGCCAGCCAGGGCTTGAGCGTGACCGGCTGGGTGTGGATGTCCAGCTCCTGCCGCTCAAGGCTGCCCAGCAGCAGCAGCTCGTCGGTCATGTCGTTGAGCTGGTCCAGTTCCCGGTTGATCTGGCCGATCACCTTGTCGGTCATCGGGTTGTCTTCGGACAGGCCCTTGAGCATCTCCAGCCGGTAGCGCAGGCGGGCGATCGGTGTGCGCAGGTCGTGCGACACGGCATTGATCATGACCTTGCGGCTGGCCAGCAGTTCTTCGATGTCGCCGGCCATGCCGTTCATGGTCTTGCCGAGATCCACCAGCGCCGATGCTTCCGGCAGGCTGGCTCGGGCGGCAAAATCGCCGTTGCCGAGCTTCTGCGACACCTGCGACAGCTCGCGCGCGTGCTTCCACAGCGGGCGGATCCACAGATAGGTCGGGATGCCGAGCGACAGGCACAGCGACAGCACGGCCAGCACGTCGATCCATTGCAGGGTGCCGACGTAGTGGAAGTAGCTGACCGGTCCCATGGCAACCAGATAGTCACTGTGCGGAATGCGCTGGAGGAAGAGGTTGCTGTCTTCCAGCCGGATGATGCTGCCTTCCTGTAAGGCCTTCTGGTTGGCCGGTGACAGCACGAAGGTATCCAGCGGCTCGATTTCGACCGGCAGCGGAATGCGGCTGCGGATGTTGTTGAGCGCGTCCTCCCACTCGGCTTCCGGATAGTCGGACAGTTCGCGCTCGATCAGGTACAGCGACGTTTCGAAAATGTCGACCAGGTAACGCTGGGTGGTGTTCTGCACCACGTTCTTGTAGATGGCGCCGACCACCAGTACCGAAAACAGGAAGCTGGTAACGACGGTCAGGTAGAACTGCAGGAAGAGTTTGCGCATGGGCGGACCGGAGCAGGCCGGAAAGGACGGCGGTCACCGGCACGGAGCCGGCGGCCGCGGAGCTGGCAGGGAGTCAGTGCCAGACGTCGTTGGCGAACAGGTAGCCCTTGTGGCGGATGGTCTTGATCTTCTTGGGGTCGGCGGTGTCGTCATCGAGCTTCTTGCGCAGGCGCGAAATGGCGACGTCGACCGAACGGTCCAGCCCGTCGTAGTGCACGCCGCGCAGCTTGTAGAGCAGGTCTTCGCGCGTCAGCACTTCGCCGGCGTGGCTGGCGAGCTCCCACAACAGGTCGAAGTCGCCGGTCGAGAGGGCGATGGTTTCGCCGCACAGGCGCACGGTGCGGTTCATGTGGTCGATCTGCAGCGAACCGAAGTCGAGGATGCGCGCGCCCTTGGGCGTGGGCACAGCCACCACGGGCGTGTCGGGGCTGCTGGCGGCCTGGCGCAGGTGGGCGCGCAGGCGGGCCAGCAGGACGGACGGCGGCGTGGTTTTCAGCACGTAGTCGTTGGCACCCAGCTCGAAGCCGAGGATCTGGTTCATGTCGCTGTTGAGCGAGGTGAGCATGACGATCGGCCCCTGGTACTGGCCGCGCAGTTCGCGGCACAGGGTCAGGCCGTCCTTGCCCGGCAGCATGATGTCGAGCAGGACCAGATCGGGAGGGGCGGCCAGAATGGCATCGAATGCCGTATCGCCGCGGTCGATCACGGTGACGTCCAGCCCGTAGCTGCGCAGGTAGTCACTGATGAGTTCGGCGAGTTCGGCGTCGTCTTCGACAAAGGTGATGCGCGGGTTCACGGCAGATTTTCCCGGTGAGTGCTCGATGGCCTGATTGTAACGATTTGTGTGACGGACGTGGGCAGTGAACCTGCAATCGGCATACCAGTAGTTTTACCGAGTCCTCCCGGCAATTGCGCCGATTATCCCGTAGCGGCAGGCGGGATATTGTTCGCGCATTGATTGCCGGACCGAACATAACAAGGAAAACCACCATGCCGACCTCCCGCCTGACCTGTACTTTGCTGGCCGCCGGACTCCTGTCCCCGCTGGCCTGGGCCGACAATGCCCCGGCGAAAATCTCGCTGATCGACCGGCCGGTACCGAGTCTCGATACCCTCAAGGATGACGCCTACGGCAAGCTGGTGCGGCGCGGGCATGAGCTGGCCACCCGCACGTTTGCCCATATCGGGCCGGAAGTGAAAAACCCGAAGATGCGCTATGCCGGCAACAACCTGTCGTGCACGTCCTGCCACCAGGACAGCGCCACCAAGCCCTATGCCATTCCGTGGGTCGGCGCCTTTGCCAGCTTCCCGCAGTACCGGGCACGCGAAGATGCCGTCAGCACCATCGAAGAGCGCGTCAACGGCTGCATGGAGCGCAGCATGAACGGCAAGCCGCTGCCGCTGGGCTCGGATGAAATGAAGGCATTTGTGGCCTATATCCATTTCCTGTCGCAAGGCATCCCGGTCGGTCAGGAAGTTGAAGGTGCCGCCACCAAGGCGACCAGGGTGCCCGACCGCCGTGCCGACCTGGTTGCCGGCAGGCAGGTTTACCAGGCGCAGTGCGTGGCCTGTCACGGGCCGGATGGTCAGGGCGTGCGTGCCGGCGCAGCGGGTTCGGCGCAGGGGTACGTGTTTCCGCCGCTGTGGGGCAAGGACAGTTTCAACAACGGTGCCGGCATGAACCGCCTGCTGACCGCCACCCGCTTCATCCGTCACAACATGCCGCAGGGCACCACCTTCAAGGCACCGGTCCTGACCGATGACGAGGCATTCGATGTGGCGGCCTATGTCCTGTCGCAGCCGCGCCCGGTCAAGGCCGGTCTGGACAAGGATTTCCCGGCCCGCTGGAACAAGCCGGTCGATGCCGCCTTCCCGCCCTACGTTGACGGCGCACCGGCTGACCAGCACCGTTTCGGTCCGTATCCGCCGCTCCTGGAGGCGGCCAAAAAGCGTCAGCCCAACTGAAGCGGCTGACCGGCTTCGGCCTGCCGGGAGAGCGCCTCCGGAGCGGCGCTCATCACCAGCCGCACGAGGTCGGCCAGATTGCCGGCCCCGGTCTTGTCCATCAGGTTCAGCCGGTGAGAATGCACGGTTTTTTCGCTGATGCCGAGCTGGGCGGCGATGCGCTTGTTCGGATGGCCGGCGGCTGCCAGACAGGCGATTTCGTATTCACGCGGTGTCAGCCGGTCCAGCCGGTCCTGTGCCTGCTGCCGGCTGTCACGCAGCCGCTGGCGCATCTGGCCGTGACGGTGGGCTGATTCCAGCGCGGTCAGCAATTGCTGTTCGCGAAACGGTTTTTGCAGGAAATCCGTAGCGCCGGCCTTCATGGCTTCAACGGCCAGTTCAACGTCACCGTGCCCGGTCATGAACAGGACCGGAAAGGTCGAGCCGCGCCGGACCAGCTCCTGGTAAAGCTCCAGTCCGTTCATGCGCGGCATGCGGATGTCGAGGATCAGGCAGCCGGCGCCCGGATAGGGCGGATCGGCCGCGAGGAAGGCGGCGGCCGAATCGTATTCGACGGTGGACCAGCCGGAGGATTCCAGCAGAAACGTCAGTGACTGCCGGAACGGCTCGTCGTCGTCCACGATGTGGGCGACGGGCAGGCATTCAGTCTGAAGAGTGGTGGTCATGCGGGGGCAGGGTGAAAGTCAGGCACAGGCCGGGCGCCGGGGTGTTGGGCGCAGCGGTCAGGTGGCCGCCGTGCGCTTCGATCAGGGTGGTGCAGATGGACAGCCCCAGTCCCAGTCCGTCCGGCTTGGTGGTGAAAAATGGCTCGAACAGGCGCGCCAGGGTTTCCGGCGTGATTTCCGGTCCATGGTCGCGCACGCTGACCCGATAGGGAGTCTCATGCAGGTCGACCAGGACATCCAGTGCACACGTATTGTCTTTCTGGGCATCGCTGCCGTTTTTCAGCAGGTTGAGGATGACCTGCTGGATCTGCATCGGATCGACCCTGACCGGCAAGGCCTGGCCGGGAGGCTGCCGGGTGTGGACGCGGACCGGCGGTGCATGCGGCATCAGCGTGCGGAACAGTTCGACGCTCTGCCGCACCAGGGTATCCAGCCCGTGCAGCTCGCGTACGTGCGGACGCTTGTGGATCAGGGCACGGATGCCGGCCAGTACGCTGCTGGCCCGGCGTGCTTCGGCCGCGATGGCCTGGGCGGCGGTCAGGGTGGCGGCATCGGTTAACTGGCCGCTGGCCGCCCGTCTTGGCAGGCTGTCGGCGTAATTGGCAATGCTGGCCAGTGGCTGGTTGAGTTCATGGGCCAGGGTGCCCGCGACTTCTCCGAGCAGCGACAGCCGTCCCAGGTGTTCGACCTCGGCCTGCTGGACGTGCAGTCTGGCCGCCATGCGCTGGCGTTCGGCCTCGGCGGCTCCGAGGGCTTCGGTCCGGCGCCGTACCAGCCGTTCGACATGAACGGTGTAGCCCAGCCAGAACAGGATGAAGGCCAGTGCAGCGGCCAGCCAAGGCCAGAAGCGCTGGAACAGGATCAGCGGACTGTCGTAGGCCAGCCCGGCATAAGGGCCGATGCGCAGGGTGCGCAGTACGTCATGGGCTGGCAGGTAGTCGGCCGGCACGCTCCAGCGCGGGGCGGTGGACGATGAGGCAGGCGGGTGGTACAGCGCCAGTGCCACGTCGTGCGCCAGCTGCGGCGGGGTATGCGGCGTGCTGGCAAAGGCCCAGCCCGGAAACAGGATCGAGCTGGACGCGCAGGGCAGGTCGGGAATGTCACGGGTGACAACGGGGCGAAGGCGTCCGGCCGGTAGCTGTCCGCTGTGTTCCAGGCTTTCCAGCAGGCAGGTCCGCAGGACGCCGGCATCGGCTTCGCCGGTCAGGACGGCATCCACGACGCTTTGCATCGGATAGCCGGTAAAGCGCATGGTCGGTGGAGCCGGGTGGTCTGGAAGCTGCTGCTGCCAGTCGGCGGCAAAAATCTGGTATCCGCCGAATGCTTCGGGCGAGACGGCTGCCACGGTCTTGCCGGCAAGGTCTTCCAGTGTCTTGATGTCGTTGCGGTCTGCCCGGATGACCAGCACCGAGCCGACCACCTGCTCCGGTCTGGGCGGGGAGTCGATCTGCTCGGTGGCGATGCGCGACAGGCCGAAGCGGGCTTCCATGTCGACATAGTGGCCGGGGTTGGTGATCAGGAACGTCAGTTGCCGGCGGCTCAGGGCGCGTTCCATGCCGTTCGGGTCCAGCGGCTGCAACCGGAACTGATGGGCCGGCAGCTGTTGCTGCAACTGCTCCAGCAACGGCTGCCAGCGTTGCTCGGCCGCCCGGGAGCCCTGCCAGGCCAGGACGCCGATGGTGACGGTCTGGGCCCGGGCAGCGGGCAGGATGAAACCGTTGCCGGACAACAGGCCGGCAAGAATCAGGACAAAAGGGAAAAGTCGCGGCATTTTTTATGACAAGCAACCGGTACGGCGCGCAGTGTAGCACTGTCCACCGCGACTTCCTGGCTGGTCAGAGCCGTTCGATGGCTACGGCCGTAGCTTCGCCGCCACCGATGCACAGGCAGGCCACGCCGCGCTGCATCTGCCGGTGTTCCAGCGCATGCAGCAGGGTGACCAGAATGCGGGCGCCGGAGGCGCCGATCGGGTGACCGAGGGCGCAGGCGCCGCCATGGACGTTGACCCGGGCAGGATCCAGCTCCAGTTCGTGCAAGGCGGCCAGTGCCACGACGGCAAAGGCTTCGTTGATTTCGTACAGGTCGACGTCCTGCGGCTGCCATTGCAGTTTTTGCAGCAGTTTCCGGACGGCGAACACGGGAGCGGTGGTAAACCAAGGCGGCTCATGGGCAAAGCTGGCATGACCGGCAATGCGGGCCAGGGGAGTCAGGCCCCGGCGCAGGGCTTCCGACTGGCGCATCAGTGCCAGGGCAGCAGCTCCATCGGAAATGGAGCTGGAGTTGGCCGCGGTGACGGTGCCGTCGCTGGCAAAGGCCGGCTTCAGGCTGGCGATCCGCTCCGGGCGGGCCGTGAGCGGTTGTTCGTCTTGGTCGATGCGGGTGTGGCCATGGCGCTGTACGAGATCGACGCCGACGATTTCGGCTGCAAACGCACCGGTCTGCTGTGCGTGCAGGGCGCGTTCGAGCGAGCGCCGGGCATAGTCGTCCTGCTGCTCGCGGCCAAAGCCGTAGTGCCGGGCGCAGCGTTCGGCAAACACACCCATCAGGGTGCCTTTTTCGTAGGCGTCCTCCAGCCCGTCGAGGAACATGTGGTCTTGAGTCACGCCGTGCCCCAGACGCTGGCCGGTACGCATTTTCGGCAACAGGTAAGGTGCGTTCGACATGCTTTCCATGCCGCCTGCCAGCACGATGCGGGCGCTGCCGGCCAGCAGGGCGTCGTGTCCCTGCATCACGGCCTTCATGCCGGAGCCGCACATCTTGTTGATCGTGGTGCAGGGCACATGCGGCGACAGTCCTGCTGTCAGGGTAGCCTGACGCGCTGGAGCCTGCCCCTGCCCGGCCGGCAGTACGCAGCCCATGATGACTTCGTCGACCGCTTCGCTGGCGATGCTGGCGCGGCGGGCGACTTCGGCCAGGGCTGCGGCTCCCAGAGCGCTGGCGGGCAGGCTGGACAGGCTGCCCTGCAGACCGCCGATGGGGGTACGGGCAGCGGCAACAATCACGACCGGATCGGTGGAAGACATGTTTTTCTCCTTTGCTTTTACGTAAACGGAAACTTTGCGGCAAACAGCCACCTGCCAGTGGCACATCAATCGTCGGTTTGCGAGCCCGGGCCGCCGGTACGCTTTTCCAGCAGGCGTTCACAGGTCTGCCGCAGCGACTGTACTTCACGCATCACGACATTGATGTCCTCGATCTGCTGCATCAGACGTTGTTCACGCTGGCTGAGGATCTTGAGGAATTCCATCAGTTGCGGTGCATCGTCATAGGCAGCGTCATACAGGCCGAACAGCTCACGGATTTCCTGGAGTGTGAGGCCGATGCGCTTGCCTCTCAGCGTCAGCAACAGGCGTGTACGGTCGCGGCGCGAGTAAATGCGGTGCTGCCCCCGGCGTTCCGGCGCAATCAGGCCCTGGTCTTCGTAGTGGCGAATGGTGCGGGTGGTAACGTCAAATTCGCGTGCCAGTTCGCTGATGGTGTAGGTCTTGTCCAAACCGCTCATGCTGCTGCTCCTGCTTTGAAAGGCGATTTTATCGCGTTGCAACATTTCGCGCGCGGCTGTTATGGAGTTGTAATGAACGCATGAATTTCAAAATTGACGTTAACGTAAACGTATATTAGCGTGCCGGTGTCAATCAAGAGAAGGGGAGCGCCATGAAATTGCCGACAATCGCCGTGCTGGGAGCTGGCCAGATGGGAAGCGGCATTGCCCAGGTGTGTGCCCAGGCCGGGCTGTCCGTGCGGTTGCTGGATGTGGACCACGCCGCCTTGCAGCGTGCCCGGGCCGGCATGGAGGCGAGTCTTGCCAGACTGGCTTCCCGCAGCGCCCTTGACCCGGCTGCCGTACTGGACCGCATCGAGCCGGTGTCTGCCATGGAGGCCTTGGCCGGCTGCGACTGGGTGATCGAGGCGGCCCCCGAGCGGCCGGAACTCAAGCTGCGCCTGCTGGCTGACGCAGCCCGGGTCGTGGGGCCGGCAGCGGTTCTGGCCAGCAACACGTCTTCCATTGCTCTGACACGGCTGGCGGCCGCAGTGCCACAGCCGGAGCGGGTGATCGGCATGCATTTCATGAATCCGGTGCCGGTTATGAAGCTGGTCGAGGTGATCCGCGCCAGCCAGACCAGCGATGCGGTGCATGAAGCCACCGTGGCGCTGGCGCGACAACTGGACAAAGAACCGGTCAGCGTCAATGACTCGCCGGGCTTTGTGTCCAACCGAATCTTGATGCCGATGATCAACGAGGCGGCCTTTTGCGTACATGAGGGCGTGGCGACTGTCGAGGCGGTGGACCAGGTCATGACCCTTGGCATGGCGCATCCGCTCGGACCGCTGAAGCTGGCCGACCTGATCGGGCTGGATACCTGTGTGGCGATCATGGACGTGCTGTGGCATGACTTGCGCGACAGCAAATACCGCGTGTGTCCGCTGCTGGTCCGTCATGTCGAGGCTGGCTGGCTTGGACGCAAGAGCGGGCGCGGGTTTTACCGCTACGACCGGTGATGCGCTGCCGCATCGAAAAGGCTTGCGCATGCTGTTCGGGTGGTTTAGCTTGCGCCCACAAGTTTACGTTCACGTAAATGTAATACGCCCAAAGAGGTGTCATCCATCACGAGGAGATAGTGCATGGCCAATCCGCTTGATCTGCCGGAAGGGCATCGGCGCACCACGGCGCCCGCTCCCCCCGACACGTTTCCCAAACTGCTGCGGCAACACGCCGACGTACGCGGCCAGCAACCTGCCATGCGCGAAAAGGATCTGGGCATCTGGCAGAGCTGGAACTGGAAACAGGTGGCCGACGAGGTGCAGGCGCTGGCCTGCGGGCTGGCGGCGCACGGTTTCGGGCGCGGTGAGCGGCTGGCCGTGATCGGTGACAACCGGCCGCGACTGTACTGGAGCCTGCTGGCGGCCCAGAGCCTTGGCGGTGTGCCGGTGCCGCTATATCAGGATGCCGTGGCCGACGAGATGGTGTTCGTACTGGCCGATGCCGGCATCAGCGTGGCCGTGGTCGAAGACCAGGAGCAGGTCGACAAGCTGCTGGAGATCCGTGACCGCCTGCCGGACCTGCGCCTGATCGTGTACGACGATCCGCGCGGCCTGCGCCACTATGATGCACCGGGCCTGATGAGCTGCGACACCCTGCTTGGCGAGGGACGGCTGTTTCACGAGCAGCACCCGCTCTTTTACACCGGCATGGTGGATGCCTCCCGTGGCAGCGACATGGCCATCATGCTGTATACCTCCGGCACCACCGGCCAGCCCAAGGGCGTGGTACATACTTTCGACAGCATGATCCATACCGCCCGGGGAGCGGCCGGGCTCGAAGGACTGACCGACCGCGAAGAAGTCCTCGCCTATCTGCCCATGGCTTGGGTAGGCGACAACCTGTTCTCGTTTGCCCAGTCGCTGGTGTGCGGGTTTTGCGTCAGCTGCCCCGAATCGTCGGAAACCGTGATGACCGACATGCGCGAAATCGGGCCGACCTATTACTTCGCTCCGCCGCGGGTATTCGAAAACCTGCTGACGCAGGTCTCCATCCGCATGGAAGACGCCGGCCGCATCAAGCGCTGGCTGTTCCGCTATTTCATGGCCCACGCCCGCCGGGTCGGCGTCCGCATCGTTGACGGGGAAACGGTCGGATTCTGGGACCGGCTGGGCTACCGGCTGGGCGACTGGCTGGTGTACGGCCCGGTCAAGAACGTGCTGGGCTTTTCGCGCATCCGCCTGGCCTACACCGCCGGTGAAGCCATCGGGCCCGAGCTGTTTGCCTTCTACCGCGCCCTCAACATCAACATCAAACAGCTTTACGGTTCGACCGAAGCCTACGTCATGGTGTGCGTGCAGCCCAACGGCGAGGTCAAGTCCGACAGCGTCGGCCGGCCGGCACCCGGCGTGGAAGTACAGCTGGACGACAGCGGCGAAGTGCTGTTCCGCAGTCCCGGTACCTTCCACAGCTACTGGAACCGCCCGGACGCCACGCAGGAAACCCGGGATGCCGACGGCTGGGTGCGGACGGGTGACGCCGGCTTTTTCGACGATGACGGGCACCTGCGCATCATCGACCGCGCCAAGGATGTCGGCCGCCTGAACGACGGCACCCTGTTTGCGCCCAAATACCTTGAAAACAAGCTGAAGTTTTTCCCCTTCATCAAGGAAGCCGTCACCTTCGGCGACGGCTGCGACTTTGTCACCGCCTTTGTCAGCATCGACCTCGAGGCCGTGGGCAACTGGGCCGAGCGTCGCGGGCTGGCCTACACCGGCTATACCGACCTGGCGGCCCAGCCGGCAGTTTATGAACTGATCCGCGACTGCATCGAGCAGGTCAACCGCGACCTGGCTGCCGATCCGCGGCTGGCCGGTTCGCAGGTCCACCGTTTCCTGCTGCTGCACAAGGAGCTGGATGCCGACGATGGCGAACTGACCCGCACCCGCAAGGTCCGCCGCCGTTTTGTGGCCGAGCGCTATGCCGACCTGATCGCCGCGCTGTACGGCAACCACGCCCGGGGCGTGATCGAAACCCAGGTCAGGTTCGAGGATGGACGCAGCGGCTGGCTGCGCGCCGATCTGGCCATCGAGGCTGCCCGTACCGTTGCCATGGAGGTGGCTGCATGAATCCGCACCGTCAAATCGGCGACGTCATCCTCGAAGCCAGCCACATCTCGCTGCGCTTCGGTGGCGTCAAGGCGCTGACCGACATCAGCCTTGATGTCCGTGAACATGAAATCCTCGCCATCATCGGCCCCAACGGTGCCGGCAAAAGCTCGATGCTCAACGTCATCAACGGTGTCTATCACCCGCAGGAAGGTGAGGTGCGCTGGAAAGGACGGGTGCGCGAGCGCATGAGCCCGCATCTGGCTTCCCGCCAGGGCATTGCCCGCACGTTCCAGAACATCGCCCTGTTCAAGGGCATGTCGGTACTCGACAACATCATGACCGGCCGCAACCAGAAAATGCACGCCGGCCTGCTGGAGCAGGCGCTGTGGTGGGGCCGGGCCGAACGCGAGGAAATGCGCCACCGCCGCCGGGTCGAGGAAATCATCGACTTCCTGGAAATCCAGCCGATCCGCAAGACACCGGTCGGACGCCTGCCCTACGGTCTGCAAAAGCGGGTGGAACTCGGCCGGGCGTTGGCAATGGAGCCGACCCTGCTGCTGCTGGACGAGCCGATGGCAGGCATGAACGTCGAGGAAAAGCAGGACATGTGCCGCTTCATCCTCGACGTCAACGATGCCTTCGGCACCACCATCGTGCTGATCGAGCACGACATGGGTGTGGTGATGGACCTCTCCGACCGGGTGGTCGTGCTCGATTACGGCAAGAAAATCGGCGACGGCCCGCCCGACGAGGTCAAGCGCAATCCGGCCGTGATCGCGGCCTATCTCGGAACGTCACACTGATTGGGAGCGGATATGTCGTTTTTTCTCGAGGTTCTGGTCGGCGGACTGCTGGCCGGCGTGATGTATTCGCTGGTGGCGCTGGGATTCGTGCTGATCTACAAGGCGTCCGGCGTATTCAACTTTGCCCAGGGTGCACTGGTGCTGTTTGCGGCGCTGACTTTTGTCAGCCTGCAGGCCATGGGCCTGCCGTTCTGGGGCAGCCTGCTGGCGACACTGGTGATCATGGTCGGCATGGGTATCGCCATCGAGCGCGTGGTACTGCGGCCACTGGTCAACCAGCCGCCGATCACGCTGTTCATGGCCACCATCGGCCTGTCGTTTTTCATCGAAGGGCTGGCACAGCTGGTCTGGGGTACCGAAGTACACGGGCTGGAGCTCGGCATTACCGACGAACCCTTTGAAGTGGCCGGCGTGTTCATCTCCCGGTTCGACCTGTTTGCTGCCGGCCTGTCGGCCCTGCTGGTGGCCGTACTGGCCGCGTTCTTCCAGTACACCAAGCTTGGCCGCGCCCTGCGGGCGGTGGCGGACGACCACCAGGCCGCGCTGTCGGTCGGCATTCCGCTCCAGCACATCTGGGCGGTGGTGTGGGGCGTGGCCGGTTTTGTGGCGCTGGTTTCCGGCCTCTTGTGGGGCTCGCGCCTCGGGGTGCAGTTTGCCCTGACGCTGGTGGTGCTCAAGGCCTTGCCGGTGCTGATCCTTGGCGGGTTCACCTCGGTGCCGGGGGCAATCGTCGGCGGCCTGATCGTCGGGGCGGGGGAAAAGCTCGCCGAGGTCTATCTCGGTCCCTACCTCTCGGGCGGCATCGAAAACTGGTTCCCCTACATGCTGGCGCTGGTGTTCCTGCTGGTGCGCCCGGAAGGGCTGTTCGGCGAACGCCATATCGAGCGCGTCTAGCGCCCTGCCCTGGAGACTTGTCCCATGATTTATCGTGAATCCGGTCAGTTCAAGACCAGCTATCGTGCCGACAGCGTGATCTTTCCGATCGTGCAGGACCGGCTGTTTGTCGGCGCCCTGCTGCTGGCGGCCTTTGTCGCCGTGCCGGGGCTGGCCAGTGACTACCTGCTGTCCGGCATCCTGATCCCGTTTCTGGTGCTGTCGCTGGCGGCTCTCGGACTGAACATCCTGACAGGCTATGCGGGTCAGCTGTCGCTCGGTTCGGCCGCCTTCATGGCCGTCGGGGCCTTTGCCACCTACAACTTCATGCTGCGCATTCCCGGCCTGCCGCTGTTGCCGGCCCTGCTGCTCGGCGGTGGCGTGGCGGCGGTGGTCGGCGTGCTGTTCGGCCTGCCCTCGCTGCGCATCAAGGGGTTTTACCTGGCGGTGGCGACACTGGCGGCGCAGTTCTTCATCGAATGGGCGCTGACCAAGTTCGGCTGGTTTTCCAACTACTCGAGTTCCGGCGTGATCAGTGCGCCGGCCCTGGAGGTGTTCGGCCTGCCGCTCGATACTCCGGCCAGCAAATACCTATTCACCCTCGGCGTGGTGGCGGTCATGGCGCTGGCCGCCAAGAACATGGTGCGCTCCAGCATCGGCCGCGCCTGGATGGCGGTGCGCGACATGGACGTGGCAGCCGAAGTGATCGGCATCCCGATGCTGAAAACCAAGCTGACCGCGTTTGCCGTGAGTTCGTTCTATTGCGGCGTGGCCGGCGGGCTGTGGGCTTTCATCCTGCTGGGCACGGTCGATCCGCAGGCCTTTGACCTGCACCGCTCGTTCCAGATCCTGTTCATGATCATCATCGGCGGCGTGGGCTCGATCCTCGGCTCCTTCCTCGGGGCCGCCTTCATCGTGCTGCTGCCGATCGTGCTGAACCTGGGCGGGCAGCTGTTGCACGGTGCCGTCAGCTCCTCGTTCCTGTCCAACCTGGAAATGATGCTGTTCGGCGGCCTGATCATCTTTTTCCTGATCGTCGAGCCGCTCGGTCTGGCCCGCCTGTGGCAGATCGCCAAGGAAAAGCTGCGCCTGTGGCCGTTCCCGCACTGAGTCTTACCGGCAGTTCCCAGTCGTTCCAACAGAAGTACGACTTTTTCCACGAGGAGACACTCCATGCAAAAACGCATCCTGATCGCCGCTCTGGGTCTGGCCCTGGCCGGTACGGCACTTGCCGCCGAGCAGTTCATTCCGGTGCCGAGCTACCGCGTCGGTCCTTATGCCTCCGGCGGCACCAAGTACTACGGCGGCATGATTGACTACCTCAACTACGTCAACCTCAAGGAGGGAGGCGTGGGCGGGGTCAAGCTGGCCTACGAGGAGTGCGAGACCGAGTACAAGAACGACCGTGGCGTGGAATGCTACGAGCGGCTGAAAAAGAAGGGCGAATCCGGCGCATCGGCGTTCAACTTCATGTCGACCGGCATCACCTACGCCACCATGGACCGGGCCGACAAGGACAAGATCCCGCTGATGACCATCGGCTTTGGCCGGGCCGATGCCAAGGACGGCAGCGTGTTTCCGTACGTGTTCCCGCTGGTGACCAGCTACTGGAGCCAGGCCACTGCCAAGATCCAGTTCATCGGCCAGCGGCTGGGCGGCATGGACAAGCTCAAGGGCAAGAAGATCGTCAACCTTTACCACGGCTCGGCCTACGGCAAGGAAACCCTGCCGGTGCTGGAAGCCATGGCAAAGAAATACGGTTTTGAACTGGTCAACGTCGAAGTGCCGGCACCGGGCACCGAGCAGCAGTCGCAGTGGCTGGAAGTACGCCGCCAGCAGCCGGACTTCGTCATCCTGCGCAGCTGGGGCGTGATGACGCCGGCCGCGATCAAGGCGGCGGCCAAGGTGGGTTTCCCGCGCGACAAGATTGTTGCCAACTGGTGGGGTGGCTCGGAGGAGGACGTGATTCCGGCCGGTGAAGCCGCCAAGGGCTATATCGCCGGCAGCTATGCCGCAGACGGCAAGAGCTTCCCGCTGATCCAGGATCTGGAAAAAACCCTCTACGCCCAGGGCAAGGGCAACCTGTCCGACAAGGGCGCCATCGGCACCGTCAACTACAACCGCGGCGTGATCGGCGGCGTGATGCTGGTCGAAGCCATCCGGGTGGCCCAGGACAAATACGGCAAGAAACCGCTGACCGGCGAGCAGATCCGCTGGGGCTTCGAGCACCTCAACATCGATGCCGCCCGCCAGAAAACCCTGGGCATCAGCAACATGTTGCCGCAGCTCAAGACCTCGTGCAGCAACCACGAAGGTTCCGGCTATACCCGCTTCATGCAGTGGGACGGCAAGGACTGGAAGCCGGTTTCCGGCTGGATCGCGGCGGACAACAGCGTGCTGGACCCGCTGGTGAAGACCAGTGCCGCCAGGTATGCGCAGGAAAAGGGCATCACCCCGCGCGATTGCAGCAAGGAAAAATAATCCAGCCAGCGGCCCGTGCCGCCGCCCAGGCGGACGCGGGCCGTGTCGGAGAACGTCATGCAAACAGCCACGGCCACCGTGACCGCAGCGCATCCCGCCGTTGCCACCCCGTTCCTGCTGTCGGTCAACAACATCGAAGTCATCTACAACCACGTCATCCTGGTGCTCAAGGGCGTGTCGCTGGACGTGCCCGAAGGCCGCATCGTGGCGCTGATGGGCGGCAACGGCGCCGGCAAGACCACGACCCTGAAGGCGATTTCCAACCTGCTGGGCAGCGAGCGCGGCCAGGTGACCAAGGGCTGCATCGAATACCGCGGCGAGCGGGTGGAGGCCCTGTCGCCGGATGCACTGGTCAAGCGTGGTGTCGTGCAGGTGATGGAAGGCCGGCACTGCTTTGGCCACCTGACCGTGGAAGAAAACCTGCTGACCGGTGCCTATACCCGGAGCCTGGGCCGGGCCGGCATGCAGGCCGCCCTCGAGCGGGTCTACCACTATTTCCCGCGCCTCAAGGTCCGGCGCCAGAGCCAGGCCGGCTACACCTCGGGCGGCGAGCAGCAGATGGTTGCGGTCGGCCGCGCCCTGATGGCCAGCCCGCAGATGATCCTGCTCGATGAGCCGTCGATGGGGCTGGCACCGCAGATCGTCGAGGAAATTTTCGAGATCGTGCGCGATCTCAACCAGAAGGAACGGGTGAGTTTCCTGCTGGCCGAGCAGAACACCAGCATGGCCCTGCGTTATGCCGACTACGGTTACATCCTCGAAAACGGCCGGGTGGTCATGGACGGCGAAGCCGCCGCACTGGCGGCCAACGAGGACGTCAAGGAGTTTTATCTGGGACTGGGCGGCGAAGGACGCAAGAGCTTCCGCGAGGTCAAGCACTACCGCCGGCGCAAGCGCTGGCTGGCCTGAACCGCCGGTACCGTCCATTACAAGGAAAGAGGCTGTCGATGCATGCACCCGATCTGCGTGAATACCGCCCCCGTTCCGAACGGGAGGCCGAATGGTTCCGGCTGCTGCCGCGCCAGCTGGCGTGGGCCAGGGAGCACAGCCCGGCTTACCGGCGCCTGCTGTCGGACATTGATCCGGCCAGTGTTACCAGCTGGGAGGCACTGGCCCGCATACCGCTGACGCGAAAATCACACCTGCTGGCCGAGCAGATGGCCGAACCGCCGTTCGGCGGCTATGCCACGGTCGCAGCCGGAGCTGCCGGACGGGTGTTTGCCTCGCCCGGACCGATTTTCGAGCCGCAGGGCGAGCTGGCCGATCCGTGGCGCATGGGCCGTGCCTGCCGGGCTGCCGGCTTTCGCCCCGGCTGGCTGGTGCACAACAGCTTTGCCTATCACCTGACTCCGGGGGGATTCATGCTCGACCTTGGCTGTCGGGCCAGTGGTTGCGCCGTGTTTCCGGCCGGCCCCGGCCAGACCGAGCTGCAGGTCAACGCCATGCGTGCCCTGCAACCGCACGCCTACGTCGGCACGCCGTCCTTCCTGCACATCCTGCTGCAACGGGCGCAGGAACTGGGCGTGCTGCTGCCCCGGCTACGGCGGGCGCTGGTCAGTGGCGAAGCCCTGACTCCGGACTTGCGCACGGCCTTTGAGGCGGCCGGTCTGGAGGCTTTCCAGTGCTATGCCACTGCCGACCTCGGGCTGATCGCCTATGAGGGTGTTCCCGGCGGCGGACTGGTGTGTGACGAAGACGTACTGGTCGAAATCGTCCGGCCGGGTACGGGTGAACCGGTGCCGGACGGCGAGGTGGGTGAGGTGGTGGTGACTACTTTCCACCCGGCCTATCCGCTGGTGCGCTTTGCTACCGGCGACCTGTCGGCGTTTGCCGGTGAACCCAGCCCGTGCGGTCGTACCGGCCGGGTGCTGAAAGGCTGGCTCGGTCGCGCCGACCAGACCGTCAAGGTGCGCGGGCTGTTTGTCCATCCGGCGCAGGTACATGGTGTGGCGGCACGTTTTGCCGGCCTGGGCCGGGTCCGGCTGGTGGTCGGGCGCCACGAACAGCAGGACAGCCTGCGCCTGCTGGTGGAAACGCCGGAGCCGGCACTGGCACCCGCCGTGGCCGACATGTTCCGCGAGCTGGCGCAACTGCGCGCTGAAGTCGAGTGCGTGGCGCCGGGGTCGCTGCCCAATGACGGCCGTGTGATCGAGGATCGCCGGCCGCACTGAATGTCCTGCGCTCCGGTACGCGGGCAGACCCGCCCGGGGCCGTATCCATAAGTAGCAAGAGGAGAAACAACATGGCTGCCAACAGTCAACCGCCGAACCTGCCGCACCTGATCAACGGGGAATTCGTGCATTCCGATACCCGGCACTGGCGCGATGTCGTCAACCCGGCCACGCAGGAGGTGCTGGCACGGGTGCCGATGGCCACGCAGGCCGAAGTGGCGGCCGCAGTAGCGGCCGGCAAGGCGGCATTTGCCGGCTGGAAGCAGACCCCGGTCGGCACC
Source organism: Laribacter hongkongensis DSM 14985 (assembly GCF_000423285.1). Taxonomy (NCBI): domain Bacteria; kingdom Pseudomonadati; phylum Pseudomonadota; class Betaproteobacteria; order Neisseriales; family Aquaspirillaceae; genus Laribacter; species Laribacter hongkongensis. The sequence continues at coordinate 14,828 of NZ_AUHR01000007.1, read as the reverse complement.
CGGGCGCGGATTTTCCTCAAGTACCAGCAGCTGATCCGCACGCACATGGCCGAGCTGGCGGCCATCCTGACCGCCGAACAGGGCAAGACCCTGCTGGATGCCGAAGGGGACATTTTCCGCGGGCTGGAGGTGGTCGAGCACGCCGCCAGCATCGGCACGCTGCAAATGGGCGAATATGCCGAAAACGTGGCCGGCGGGGTCGATACCTATACGGTGATGCAGCCCCTCGGCGTGTGCGCCGGCATCACCCCGTTCAATTTCCCGGCCATGATTCCGCTGTGGATGTTCCCGATGGCGATTGCCTGCGGCAATACCTTCGTGCTCAAGCCGTCCGAACAGGACCCGATGGTGACCATGCGGCTGGTGGAGCTGGCGCTTGAGGCCGGCATTCCCGCCGGCGTGCTCAACGTGGTGCACGGCGGCGAGGACGTTGTGAACGCGCTGTGCGACCACCCGGACATCAAGGCGGTCAGCTTTGTCGGCTCCAGCCGGGTCGGCACCCATGTCTACCAGCGTGCCAGCCTTGCCGGCAAGCGCGTGCAGTGCATGATGGGCGCCAAGAACCACGCCGTGGTCTTGCCGGATGCCAGCAAGGAGCAGACGCTCAACCAGCTGGCCGGGGCCGCGTTCGGTGCTGCCGGCCAGCGCTGCATGGCGCTGTCGGTGGCCGTGCTGGTGGGCGAGGCGCAGGCCTGGATTCCGGAACTGGTGACCAAGGCCCGGTCGCTGACGGTCGGTGCCGGCCGTGACAATCCCGATCTGGGACCGGTGATTTCCCGGGCGGCACGTGACCGCATCCACGGCCTGATCGCCGGCGGCATCGAGGAAGGCGCCCGGCTGGAGCTGGACGGACGCGACATCGAAGTGGCCGGCCTGCCGCAGGGCAATTTTGTCGGCCCGACCATTTTCAGTGGCGTCACGCCGCAGATGGGCATCTACCGCGAAGAAATCTTCGGTCCGGTCCTGTGCCTGATGGGCGCCGACTCGCTGGACGAGGCCATTGCGCTGGTCAACGCCAACCCCAACGGCAACGGCACGGCCGTCTTTACCCAGTCCGGAGCGGCCGCCCGCCGCTTCCAGGAACACATCGACGTCGGCCAGGTCGGCATCAACGTGCCGATCCCGGTGCCGGTGCCGCTGTTCAGCTTTACCGGTTCGCGGGCGTCCAAGCTCGGTGATCTGGGGCCCTACGGCAAGCAGGCGGTGCTGTTCTATACCCAGACCAAGACCGTCACCAGCCGCTGGTTTGACGATGCTGCCGCACAAGGGCGCATCCACACCACCATCAGCCTGAGGTAGCGTCATGGACTTTGCCCTGAACGAACAGCAGCGCGCCTTCCAGGACAGTGCGCGCGATTTTGCCCGTCATGAACTGGCCCCGTTTGCCGCCCGCTGGGACGAAGAGGAAACCTTCCCGCTCGACACCTTGCGGCGTGCCGGCGAAATGGGCTTTCTCGGGCTGTATACCCCGGCATGCTACGGCGGACTGGAGCTGTCGCGGCTGGACAGTGCCATCGTGTTTGAAGAGCTGGCCCACGGCTGCACGTCGACCGCGGCCTACCTCACCATCCACAACATGGTGAGCTGGATGATCGCCAGCTTCGGGGCTCCGGCGCTGGCCGAAGCCTGGGTGCCGCGCATGGTCACGGGCGAGCTGCTGGGCAGCTATTGCCTGACCGAGCCCGGAGCCGGCTCGGATGCTACTTCGCTGTCCACCCGCGCCGAGCGGCGCGGTGACCATTACGTCCTCAACGGCAGCAAGATGTTCATTTCCGGTGCCGGCAGCACCCAGGTGCTGGTGGTGATGGCGCGTACCGGCGGCCCCGGTGCCAAAGGGGTGTCGGCTTTCGTGGTGCCGGCCGATGCCGCCGGTGTCCGCTACGGCAAGAAAGAGAAAAAGATGGGCTGGAACAGCCAGCCCACCCGCTCCATCTCGTTTGAGGAAGTGAGCATTCCGGTCGCCAACCGGCTGGGTGAAGAAGGCGAGGGATTCACCTTTGCCATGAAGGGGCTGGACGGTGGCCGCATCAACATCGCCACCTGTGCCGTCGGGACAGCCCAGGCCGCCCTTGATGCCGCACAGCGCTACGTTGGCGAGCGCCGCCAGTTCGGTGCGCCCCTGGCGCAGTTGCAGAACATCCAGTTCCGGCTGGCTGATATGCTGACGGAATTGGTGGCGGCGCGGCAGATGGTACGGCTGGCAGCCTGGCAGCTGGACCAGCAGCAGCCCGAAGCCGGCTGCTACTGCGCCATGGCCAAGCGGCTGGCCACCGATCTGGCATTCAACGTCGCCAACCAGGCACTGCAATGCTTTGGTGGCTACGGCTACCTGAAGGACTTTCCGCTGGAACGGCATGTGCGCGATCTGCGCGTACACCAGATTCTGGAAGGTACCAACGACATCATGCGGCTCATTATCGCGCGCCGTCTGCTGCAGGAAGGCGCGCCGGAGGTTTTGCGATGACGGATTATCCCGGTTTGCAGGTGGAAAAACGCGGCAGTACCGCCGTGGTTACCTTGTCCAACCCCCCGGCCAATACCTGGACCCGCGACAGTCTGGATGCGCTGGTGCGGCTGGTTGACGATCTGGAGGCCGATGCCGGCATCCGGGCACTGGTGCTGGTGGGCGAGGGCAGCAAGTTCTTTTGCGCCGGCGCCGACCTCAAGCTGTTTGCCGACGGCGACAGCGGTACGGCGGCCGTGATGTCGCAGGCCTTCGGCCGCGCGTTCGAGCGCCTGTCGGCCTACCGTGGCGTATCGATCGCTGCCATCAATGGCTACGCCATGGGCGGCGGGCTGGAGGTCGCGCTGGCCTGTGACCTGCGCGTGGCCGAGGCCCAGGCGCAGCTGGCGCTGCCCGAAGCCAGCGTCGGCCTGTTGCCGTGCGCCGGCGGCACCCAGCTGCTGCCGCACCTGGTCGGCGAGGGCTGGGCCAAGCGGCTGATCCTGCTGGGCGAGCGCATCGACGCCGCCACGGCCGAGCGCATCGGTCTGGTCGAGCAGGTGGTGCCGGCCGGCGAAGCCTTGCCGGCTGCCTTGGCGATGGCCGAGCGGGCTGCCCGCCAGAGTCCGGACAGCGTGGTGGCGTGCAAGCGGCTGGTGCAGGCTGCCCGCACGTTGCCGCCGGCACTCAACCTGCCGCTGGAGCGCGAGCTGTTTGTCGGCCTGTTTGCCGGCTCCAACCAGCAGGAAGGGGTCGGTGCCTTCCTGCAAAAGCGCCCGCCGGTCTGGCAGGTCGCCGGAAAGGAGCACGCATGAATCCGGTGCCTTCCGTCATTTTTTCCGAGCAGCTCACGCCCGGCGGCCAGCGCATTGCCACGGCGCTGCTCAACAGCGAGCGTACGCTCAATGCCCTGACGCTCGACATGATCCGGTTGCTGGCCGAGCGGCTGACCCGCTGGCAGCATGACCCGGACATCGCCCTGATCGTGCTGGCCGGCAGTGGCGACAAGGCCTTTTGTGCCGGTGGCGACATCCGGGCCTTGCGCCGCCAGCTGGTCGAAGAACCGGAACCGTGTCCGCATCCTTTTGCCACGGTCTACTTCACCGAGGAATACGCCCTCGATTACCTGATCCACGCCTGCACCAAACCGGTGCTGGTGTGGGGTGACGGCATCGTGATGGGCGGCGGGCTGGGGCTGCTGGCCGGTGCCAGCCACCGGGTGGTGACCGAAACCACCCGCATGGCCATGCCGGAAATCAACATCGGCCTGTATCCCGATGTCGGCGGCAGCTGGTTCCTCAACCGCATGCCAGGACGCATCGGGCTGTTCCTCGGGCTGACCGGGGCGCCGCTCAACGCGGCGGACTGTCGCTACGTCGACCTCGCCGACTACGCCATCGCCCGCGAACACCAGCTCGCCATCATGGCGCAACTGGCGGCCACCCGCTGGTCGGAGCAGCCGGCCGACAACCACGTCCGCCTGAGCGAACTGCTGGCCGGCTTTGCCGCCCGTTCCGTCGACATCATGCCGGCCGGACGCCTGCAGGCGCATTTTGACCGCATCCAGGAACTGACCGATGCCGCTACCCTGCCGGCGCTGGCCGCCCGCTTTGCCACTGCCCGTGACGATGTCGATGTCTGGCTGCGCGAAGCCGTGCGCGGCTTTGCTGCCGGATGTCCGGCCACCGCGGCGCTGACCTGGGAAATCCGCCACCGGGCCCGTCACCTGTTGCTGGCCGAGGTGTTCCGCATGGAACTGGTCCTGTCGGTGCGCTGCTGCTCGATGGGCAACTTTACCGAAGGCGTACGTGCCCGCATGGTCGACAAGGACAATGCACCTCGCTGGCAGCCGGCTACGCTGGAAGACATCCGGCCTGACTGGCTGGAGCAGCATTTCACTTCGCCGTGGGCCGAGTCGCCTCTGGCACATCTGGGAGAAAGCGCATGAGTCGCGTCGCGTTTGTCGGTCTGGGCCACATGGGGGCGCCCATGGCCAAAAACCTGTTGCGGGCCGGTTTTCCGCTGCAGGTGTTCGATCTCAACCTGGATGCCGTCAACGAGCTGACCGCGGCGGGAGCCCGCGGTGCGGCAGACGTGCGGCAGGCCGTACAGGGCGCCGAGGTGGTGGTGTCGATGCTGCCGGCCAGCCGGCATGTCGAAGGCCTGTATCTGGGGGACGAGGGTGAATCCGGCCTGCTGGCGCTGCTGCCGGCCGGCACGCTGGTGATCGACTGCTCCACCATCAGCCCGCACAGCGCCCAGAAAGTTGCCGCTGCCGCTGCCGCCAGCGGTATCGACATGATCGACGCACCGGTGTCCGGTGGTACGGCCGGTGCCGCCGCCGCCACGCTCACCTTCATGGTGGGCGGCAGCAATGCCGCGCTCGACCGTGCGCAGCCCCTGCTGGTGGCCATGGGCAAGAACATCTTTCATGCCGGGGGCAGCGGGGCCGGACAGGTGGCCAAGGTGTGCAACAACATGATCCTGGGCGTGCAGATGATCGCCGTCAGCGAGGCGCTGGCCCTTGGGGCCCGCCAGGGGCTGGACGTCCAGGTGCTCTCGGGCATCATCGACCAGAGCTCCGGTGCCAACTGGGTGACCGAACGCTACAACCCGTGGCCGGGCGTGATGGAAAACGCGCCGGCCAGCCGTGGCTATACCGGCGGTTTCGGTGCCGACCTGATGCTCAAGGACCTCGGCCTGGCGGTCGAGTCGGCCATCGAGGTCAAGGCGGCCGTACCGCTGGGCGGACTGGCGCGCGAACTTTATGCCCAGTGGAGCCAGAGCGGCCACGGCGCGCTGGATTTTTCCAGCATCGTCGGCCTGTTTGTGCCACGCGAAACCGGCGGCTGCCGCTGACCGGCCTCTTGCTGGTCACAACCCGGAGGGGGCGCAGGTTGCGCCCCCGTTTTCATGCGCCGCCGCCCAGTGCCTGGTACAGGATGATCTGGCGCCTGTACTGCTCGAAGCGGTTGTCGAGCCAGCCGGTTTCCGCCGTGCGCCGGATCTGCTGCGCATCCAGCCAGTCCTTGAGGCTGGTGGCGCCGACGCGGTAACGCACGCCGTACAGCCGTTCCACTTCACGTGCCGCCGCCAGCGAGGCCGTCAGCCGTGCATCCTTTTCGGCCAGCTGCTGCCGTGCCGACAGGCTGTCGTGGACTTCCTTCAGTGCACCGTACACCGTCTGGCGGAACTTGGTCTGTGCCTGCTGGTACTCGTTTTCCGACACCTGGACCGACAGCCGTCGCTCGTTCCAGTTCAGGAACGGCAGGGTCAGCTCCGATGCCAGCACGCCGAGCGGATTCTGCAACAGCTGACCCAGTGCCACCGAGCTGGTGCCGAGCGAGCCGGTCAGGCTCAGCACGGGATAAAAGCTGGCCCGGGTGACATCGACGGAAGCAAGACTGGACCGCAGCCGCAGCTCTGCTGCCATCAGGTCCGGCCGGCGGGCCAGCAACCCGGCGGGCAGCCCGGCCGGGACTTCCGGCGGACTGGCCTCCGGCAGCAGCGACGGCTCCGGCAACACGCGCCCGGGCGGGCCGTCCAGCAGGATGGCCAGTGCGCTGCGGGCTTCCTCGCGTTGCTGCATCAGGTCGGTTTCGCTGGCCTTCTGGCTTTCCAGCGACTGGCTGGCCGACAGCACTTCCAGCCGGGAGGCAGCGCCGGCGCGGTATTGCGCCTCTACCAGCTTGAGGGTTTCTGCCGTGTAGGCGGTGTTGGCCTGCGCCAGCGTGAGGCGCTGGTTGAGATAGCCCAGCTGCCAGTACAGGGTGGCGGTGCTGCCGATCAGCGTCAGCCGGGTGCCGGCGAGATCGGCCGCCGTGGCTTCGGCTTCCCATTGGCTGGCATCGTGCTGGCGCGACAGCTTGCCCCAGAGGTCGACTTCGTAGCTGAGTCCGCCGGTCAGTCCGTAGGCATGGGTGACGCTGTCTCCCTGTCCCAGCTGGCGGCTGGCATTGCCGGTCTGGCGGACCGACACACTCGGCAGCTGGTTGCTGAACGCCAGCCCGGCCCGCAGGCGTGCCTGTTGCAGGCGCAGGCCGGCCACGGCCAGATCGTTGTTGCGGGCCAGCACTTCGTCGACCAGGGTGTTGAGCGCCGGATCGTTGAACGCCTGCCACCAGTTGGCGGTGGTCTCGACACCGGCCGGCAGGGCGGGCGGTGTCCAGCGGGCCGGCAGGTCGAGTACCGGAGCTTCATAGGGCGTGCTGGTCCAGCTGGCGCAGCCGCCGAGGGCCAGCAGCAGGGGCAGGAGGACAAGAGGGCTTGTTTTACGCATGGATCAGTCCCTCGACAGGGCGACGACCGGATCAAGCCGGGCGGCATTGCGGGCGGGCAGGTAGCCGAACAGCACGCCGATCAGGGTGGAGCAGGCAAAGGCGGCCACGATGGAGGTGGCCGAATACACCATGCGGAAATTGCTGACGAACTGGTCGAAGGCGACGCCGATGGCCAGCGACAGGCCCACGCCCAGCACGCCGCCCAGCAGGCAGACCATCACCGCCTCGATCAGGAACTGTTGCAGGATGTCGCTCTGGCGCGCGCCGACGGCCATGCGCACGCCGATTTCACCGGTGCGTTCGGTTACCGACACCAGCATGATGTTCATGACGCCGATGCCGCCGACCACCAGTGAAATCACTGCGATCATCGACACCAGCAAGGTCATGGTGGCGGTGGTGCTTTCCACGGTCTGGCGGATGCTGTCACTGTTCATGACGAAGAAATCCCGGGTGCCGTGGCGCTGGGTCATCAGCTTCACCAGCGCCGTTTCGGCGGCCTGGGTCGAGACACTGTCGCTGATGCGCACGGTGATGCTGTTGAGGTAGTCGCGCCCCAGCAGCCGGCCCATGGCGGTGGTGTACGGAATCCACAGGTTGAGGGTTTCACTGTTGCCGAACACGCTTTTCTGTTCTTCGGTCACGCCGATCACCCGCACCGGCAGGTTGTTGACCAGGATCACCTCGCCCAGCGCATTGCCGCTGCCAAAGAGCTTTTGCCGGGTATTGGGATCGATCACCACTTCCTGGGCGTAGCGTGTCACCGCTTCGGCATTGAAAGCCTGGCCTTCGGCCAGCCGCACACCCTTGACCTGGAAATACTGCTGGCCGACGCCGCGCACCTGGCCGGTCAGCGCCGTATTGCCGACCCGCAGCGTGGCGCTGGTGCTGACGCCCGGCGTCACGCTGTCGACAAAGCCCTGCTCGGCCAGTGCTGCGGCATCCCGGTCGTTGAGGGTGTGGATGGCCGACGACTTGCGGTCGCCAAAGCCCTTGCCCGGGTAGATATCGATGGTATTGGTGCCCATGGCACTGATGTCGGAGAGGATCTGCTGGCGTGAACCTTCGCCCAGCGCCACCACCGACACCACCGAGGCAATGCCGATGATGATGCCGAGCATGGTCAGGAACGAGCGCAGCCGGTGGGCCAGCATGGCCCGGCCGGCCATCACGAAGGCTTCGCGCAGGCGGTCGAGCCGGGCACGCCAGCCGCCGGCCGGTGCCTCGGCCGCTGCCGGCAGGGCCGGTGCCGCTTTGCCGGTGGCCCGGGCAGTGGCGGCATCGCTGACGATCTGGCCGTCCTTGAGGGTAATGATGCGTTCGGCGTGCTCGGCGAGGCCGGCGTCGTGCGTCACCATGATGACGGTGTGGCCCTCGGCGTGCAGCTCGTGCAGGATCGCCATCACTTCCTGGCCGCTGTGGCTGTCGAGGGCGCCGGTCGGCTCGTCGGCCAGGATCACCTCGCCGCCGTTGACCAGCGCCCGCGCAATGCTGACGCGCTGCTGCTGGCCGCCGGACAGCTGGCCGGGACGGTGGTGCAGGCGGTTGGACAGGCCCAGCCGTGCCAGCAGCCGGCTGGCGCGTTCGCGGCGGCTGTCCGGCCGCAGGCCGGCGTAGATGGCCGGGATTTCGGCATTGCCCAGTGCGTCGAGGTCGGACAGCAGGTGGTAGCGCTGGAAGATGAAGCCGAAGGTTTCACGCCGCAGGGTGGCCAGTTCGTCCGGCGACAGCCGGCGGGTTTCCTGGCCCTTGACGCAGTAGCGGCCGCGGCTGGGCCGGTCAAGGCAGCCGAGGATGTTCATCAGCGTCGACTTGCCGGAGCCGGAGGCGCCGACGATGGCGACCATTTCACCGGCCTCGATGGTCAGGTGGATGTCCTTGAGGATGGCGACCGTGTCGTCGCCGGCGGCAAACTCGCGCCAGACGCCGTCAACGACCAGCAGGGGGAGCGTGTGCGGCATGGCTCAGAATCCCATCGGCGAGCGGCGGCGGCCACCTGACTGGCTGGGCGGGGCACCGGCATCCTGCTCACCGACAATCACCCGCTCGCCTTCTTTCAGGCCGCTTTTGACTTCGGCCCGGACGTTGTTGTTGAGGCCGACCCTGACCGTGCGGGTTTCGGCCTGTCCGTCGGCATTGAGCACCCGCACCGTGTAATCACCGGACGGCTGCCGTTCGCCCAGCGCGGTCGAAGGGATCGTCAGCACGTTTTTGGCTTCGGCCAGCACGATCGAGACCTGGGCGGTCATGTCGATGCGCAGCTGCCGGTGCGGATTGTCGACGTCCATCAGGCCGTAGTAGTAGATGGCGGTCGAGCCGGCGCTGCTGCCGCTCGAGCTGCTGCTGCCGGTGGTGCTGGTGTCGTCGCTGAGTGCCACCGGGCCGGGGTCGATCGAGCGCAGGGTGGTGCGGTAGCGGGTGTCGGGCGCACCAAGGATGGTGAAATACACCGGCAGCCCGGGCTTGATGCGCGGCACGTCGCCTTCGGAAATTTCGGCCTTGACGGTCATGGTGTCGAGCTGGGCCAGCTTGATCAGTGTCGGCGTGGTCTGGGCGGCGTTGACGGTCTGGCCTTCTTCCACCGGCAGCGATACCACCACGCCGTCGATCGGCGCCACGATGGTGGTGTAGCCGAGATTGAGCCTGGCGGTGCTGACCTTGATGCGGGCCTGCTCGATCTGCGCCTTCAGCTGGCCGACGTCGGCGCTGGCGCTGTCGAGGCTGGCGCGCGCGGCGTCGAAGGCTTCGCGCGAGGTGGCATCGTCCTTGAGCATGGTTTCCTGGCGCACGAAATCCTGGCGTGCCTTGGCCAGGGTGGCGGTCTTGCCGGCCAGCTGCGCCTGGTAGGCGGCCAGCTGTGCCTCGGCATCCAGCAGGGTGTTCTGCTGGGTGCGAGGGTCGATTTCGGCCACGAGGTCGCCGGCCTTGACCGCCTGGCCCAGTCCGACGTGCAGCTTCTTGATCTGGCCGGACACCTGGGCACCGACGCTGACCTGCTTGTAGGCCTTGATGATGCCGGTGGCCAGCACGGTGTCTTCCAGGTTGCCGCGGCCGACCTTGGCGGTGGCGTAGACTTGGGCCGGCTGGCGGGGCCAGAACAGCCCGGCCAGCAGGACGGCTGCGACCAGGACCAGTCCGGTCCGGACACGGCGCTGCTTGAGGAGGGAAGGCAGGGTAAGGGACATGGCGGACATCCGGCGCGAAGCGCCCTGAATACAATGGCGGGATCTGGATGCAAACAGCCGAACCGGCACGCGGTTCGGCTGTCAGGTGCTCAGGCGGCAGGAAACAGCTTACAGCCCGGAAAACGGCAGGCCGTTGTCTTGCACGGGCGGCTGGCCGGCCGGGCCGCCGCGGTGCGGCATCATGCCGGCCTGGTTGTGGTGCTGCATGAATTCGTCACGGCTGAGGAAGCCGTCCTTGTTGGTGTCGATCTGGTCGAACCACTGGGCCAGGCGCGGAGCCTGGCGGGCTTCGTCGCGGCTGATCTTGCCGTCCTTGTCGGCATCAAGCCAGGCAAAGCGCTGGTCGGCCATGTGGCGGAACATTTCGCTGCGGTCGATGTAGCCGTCCTTGTTGGCATCGATCAGGTCGAAGTTCTGGCCCAGCTGCGGGTTGGCTTTGGCTTCTTCACGACAGATCCGGCCATCGCCGTCGGTATCCAGCCGGTTGAAGCCGCCCCCTTGGCCGCGATGATGGCCACGCGGCATTTCGTCGCGGGTGAGGAAGCCGTCCTTGTTGGTGTCGAGGCGGTCGAAGTTCTGGCTCAGGTACGGACGGGCCCTGGCTTCGTCGCGGCTGATCTTGCCGTCGCCGTTGACATCAAGGCTGGCCCAGCCGCCGCCACGTTTGCCGTGGTACGGGCGGAAATGGCCGCGCGGCAGTTCGTCGCGGGTGAGGAAGCCGTCCTTGTTGGTGTCGAGGCGGTCGAATTCCTGGGCCAGGCGCGGCATGGTCTGGGCTTCTTCACGGCTGATCTTGCCGTCGCCGTTGGTGTCGCAGTGCGGACCGTAATCACCGGGGCGGGCCATGGCGGCGCCGGCGGTCAGGGCCAGGGTTGAAGCGATCAGGGCAGCGAGCAGGGTACGTTGGCGGGGCATGTCGGGTCCTCCTGTTTTGATGCTGCCCAGTATGGGCGGTGACCGTGAGGGAATTCGGCAGGAAATGTGAAAGAACTGTGGAACGTGGAGCCGTTACGGTTCGAACTTGTAGCCGACACCGTAGACCGAGCGGATCGGGTCGGCATCCGGCTGCACCTGGGCCAGTTTCTTGCGCAGGTTCTTGATGTGGCTGTCGACGGTCCGGTCCGACACCACCCGGTGGTCGTCATAGACATGGCCCAGTAGCTGGTCGCGCGAGAACACCCGCCGGGGCGAGTCCACCAGCACTTCCAGCAGCCGGAATTCCACCCGGGTCAGCTCCAGTTCGTGGCCGTGGTAGCTGGCCGTCAGCGTGTCCGGGTCCAGCACGAAGGGGGTTGCCTGGCTGTCGGCGGGCATTGCGGCTGCCGGTGCGGCCGCAGCGGGCTGGCTGCGGCGCAGTACCGTGCGGACGCGGGCCACCACTTCGCGCGGGCTGAACGGCTTGCAGATGTAGTCGTCGGCACCGATCTCCAGACCGAGCAGGCGGTCGGATTCTTCGACCCGGGCCGTCAGCATGATGACCGGCAGGCTGGAAAAGCTGCGCAGCGCGCGGCACAGCGACAGGCCGTCCAGCCCCGGCAGCATCAGGTCAAGCAGCATCAGGTCGGGAGGGGCGGCCCGCAGGCGGTCGAGTGCCGTCAGGCCGTTGTCGAGGCATTCGACCTCGAAGCCGGCAGCGTGCAGGTAATCGGCCAGCAGCTGTGCCAGCTTGGGTTCATCCTCGACCACGAGGATGCGGGCAGGGGGAGAGGAAGGAATCATGTCGGACGCAGGGGAAAAGTCAGGTGCAGGGCCAGTCCGCCCAGTTCGGACGGTTCGGCGAGGATGTCGCCACCGTGGGCCAGGACGATTTCCCGGCAGATGGCCAGACCAAGGCCGGAGCCGCCGGCCGCCCGGCGGCGCGAGCTGTCGGCCCGGTAAAAGCGGTCGAACAGGTGTGCCTGCTGCTCGGGCGTGACGCCAGGAGCGCTGTCTTCCCAGTCGAGTTCCAGCGCTTGCGGGGTCTGGCGGCAGCGGATGCGCAGCGTGCCACCCGGGTCGGTGTAGCGCAGGCTGTTTTCAAACAGGTTGTGGAACAGCTGGCGCAGCCGGTCCGGATCGGCAAGCAGTTCGGCATGGCCGGGCAACTGGAGCTGCAAGTGCAGCTGGCGTCCGGCCAGCCGGTCGGCAAAGGCGCCGGCAACGGCATTCAGGCATTCGGGCAGGTCGGTCGGACGCTTGTGGTAGGCCAGCGCGCCGGCATCGGCCAGCGACAGGGCGTGCAGGTCGTCGACCAGTTTGGTGAGCAGTGCCACTTCGCCGGCCAGCGAGCCCAGGGCTTCGGGCGTGAGCGGGCGCACGCCGTCTTCCAGGGCCTCGATTTCACCGCGCAGGACTGCCAGCGGAGTGCGCAGTTCGTGCGAGACATCGGCGATCAGTTGCCGGCGCAGGGTTTCGTTGCGGGCCAGGGCATGGGCCAGCTGGTTGAAGTCGTGCGCCAGGGCACCGAGTTCGTCGCGGCGGTTGTCGGTGACGCGGATGTGGTAGTCGCCGGCTGCCAGCCGGTGGGTGGCGCCGGCCAGTTCGCGGATCGGCCGCAGCAGGCTGCGGGCACTGACCAGGGCTGCCAGTGCGGCCAGCAGCAGGGCGAGTCCGGCCGTCCAGAGCATGGTGCGCTGCTGCTGGGCATAAAAGCGCAGGTCCGGCGGTTCGGCCAGGTGGCGTGAAGGATTGCCGATGACCCAGCCGACGGTGCGGCCGTCGACCACGACGGCACGGCGCAGGGCATTGTGCAGGTCGGGCTGGCCGCGTCCGGCGATGATGGTTTGTCCTTCGGCGTCGAGGAGCCACAGGCGCGGCATCAGCGGGTCGTGCGTAGAGGTGCCGGCTTCGTCGGCCAGCGAGCGCATCAGGCGGGGCCAGGCGCGGGGGTCGTCAAACAGGAATGCCCAGCCGCCGTGGCTGGTGTAGGTATCGGCCAGTTCGCTGGCGACCGTGGTGACCCGTTCCCGGCCCATGCGCTGCACGAAATCCTGGAAGTCGGCCTGAACGCTCCAGCGCCAGACGGTGGCGATGCCGACGACCAGCAACAGGCAGGTTGCCAGCATGATCAGGAAGAGCCTGCCGGTCAGCTTGAGCGAGGGAAGGGCGGTCAAACGCATGTGTGCCACTCTAGCGCGTCTGTTGCCGGGGAGCCAGCCAGGGCCTTCACCGGTTCAGCCCGTCCGGTGGGCCGAGTTCGGTCATGACCCAGTTGCAGAAGGCCCGTACCCGCGGGGACAGGAACTGCGGGCGCGGGGTGAGCAGGTGCATGGGCCAGTCGCGCAGGTGCCATGCCGGCAGGACGCGTTCGAGCTGGCCGGAGGCGATGTAGGGCGCAACCAGGTGCAGGGGGGACTGGAATATGCCCAGTCCGGCCAGTCCGGCCTCCAGCAGCAGGTTGTCGTCGTCGAAGGCGACGGCCCGCTGTACCGGGACGTGATGCAGGCTGTGTTCGCTGTAGAGCGGCCAGACTTCGGGGGCGGTGGAACCAGGGACGAAATAATCAATGACCGGGTGGGCCAGCAGGTCGTCCGGTTCGGTGACAGGGGCGTGACGGGCCAGGTAGCGGGGTGTGGCGCACAACACGATGCGGGCCGGGCACAGGGGCCGGGCGACGTAGTCCGAGTCGGGCAGTTTGCCAAAACGGATGGCACAGTCGAGTCCTTCCCGTACCAGACCGGCTTTGCGGTCCGAGCAGGAAAACAGCAGTTCGACCTGCGGGGCCTGTTCGCGGAAAGCGACCAGCCGCCGGATCAGTGGCGAGCGGGCCAGGCTGGAAGGCACTTCGCACCAGATGCGGCCTTGCAGGCGTTCGCGCTGCGGATTGATTGCAGCGGCAGCGGCATCGACCTGCGGCAGCAGGTGCTGGCAGTGCCGGAGGTAAATTTCACCCTCGGGAGTCGGGCTGACATAACGGGTCGTGCGTTGCAGCAGCCGTGTTCCCAGCTGGTGCTCCAGCGCACTGACGAGTTTGGTGACGGTGGCTTTGGCACAACCCAGCTGGTCGGCGGCCCGGGTAAAGCTGCGGGCTTCGGCAACCCGGACGAAGGCCCGCATGGCATCAAGCGTATCCATGCCGTGATTGACTGTTTCCGGACTGGAAACAGTCAATATACATGTCTCGTCTTTATTCCGGGGCGGGCAAGGTCAAACAATAAACACAAGTGCAATGCGAATTGCGGTTGAAAATTCTTTTGTCTCGGGAGTTTGTCATGGATGTGCTGGTGTTTATGAGCGGGATGCTGGTAGTGGCGCTGCTGTGGTGTGTCGACAAGACTGTGGGGCTGCCGGGTCGTCAGGACTGATGCCATTGCTGTCAGGCGCAAAGTCGGCTTGCATCCGTTCCGATAGCGTCTATGTTCAGATGGCAACAGGGATGTTCTTCATTCGCCTGCCGGGTAACACCGGCAGGCGATTTTTTTGTGGCGCGGTTGCTGGTTGATACAGATCGGTCATGACTATCCGGGGCTACTGGATCAGGCTTTGGACACGGTACTGGAGCCGGGAGAGCAGGCGGCATTTGCGCGTTGAGCCGGGGTGGGCGGATTTTTTTGCCGGGAATTTCGTTTTGAAACAGGTGGATGCCGGATTGTTGCAGGTTTTGTGGGGTTGGGTGTTGACGAGTTGTGGAGAGGTGGGTATAGTTCGCCACCTCGCTGCACGACGCAGCGCCGGCTGGTCCGGGAAGCTCTTTAACAAACGAACAACCGATAAGTGTGAGCGCTTGTGGAAACCCACAGGCTCGCACTTCAAATAGACGCAAGGAAAAACATTTTCTTGTCGTTTCTTTGAGCAAGCCAAGTACTTAGCTGAGATTGAACGAAAGAGTTTGATCCTGGCTCAGATTGAACGCTGGCGGCATGCTTTACACATGCAAGTCGAACGGTAACAGGGACTTCGGTCTGCTGACGAGTGGCGAACGGGTGAGTAATGCATCGGAAC